>SABY01000205.1 GCA_009928785.1 Clostridia bacterium
GACACATCGCGAAGCGGTGTGTCGCCGGGAGAAATCTATTCCGTTTTGTCATTACCTCATTATGCCCAAAAACTTTGGGTGAACTCTCAGAATGACAAGAGATGTGATGGTTTTTATAAATAAACAACTATCACTCTGAGTCGGAAGAGTCTAAAGTCAGCAAGATTAATTCGATCGGAAAGTAGTGTTTTAGATAATAATAATATGGTGCACAAGCAATGGAAAGTGAGCAGGGTTTTTGCAATCCAGATTACAACCGGTAGTGAACAAATCAGTATATTTTCCACTTTTTTAATAAACAAATTTTGATAGCAAAACAAACCTGACTTTACAGCGATGAAGAAATTTATTATTGAGATAAAATGGGCGTTGATTTTTGTAGCGATGATGCTGCTTTGGATGCTTTTGGAACGGCTCTTTGGTCTTCACGACCGATACATCGAATACCACCCGCTGGTAACAAATTTTGTAGCCATCCCGGCCATTCTCATCTACGTGCTGGCACTGCTCGACAAACGGCACAACTATTATCACGGACAAATGAGCTATTTGCAGGGATTTGTGTCGGGGGTCATTATCACAGTAATCGTCACCATTCTTAGCCCGCTTACGCAAATAATCACCTCTCTTATCATCACACCCGATTATTTTCGCAACGTAATCGAGTACACCATATCTACCGGCGCAATGAGCCGGGCAGAAGCCGAGGAGTACTTTACGCTCAACAATTATCTGGTGCAGACAATTCTATTTACACCGGCGATGGGAATATTTACCAGCTCCATAGTAGCTATTTTTACGCGCCGAACAAATGCTGATGGGCTATAAGTTGTAAGGTGTGTGGCTTGCTGCCGGCGATAGGAGATGAATGTGTGCAGAATTTTGCGGGGAACTTACCTGGGGCTATAGTTAATACCGGATTTTGATGCGCGAGCTGATGTTGTTGTCGAGCACATCGGCCAGGGTATTGGTGGTGGTAATGGTCATTTGATCAACGGAGATAGAATAATTGGCCTTGCTGCTAATGCGTCGTGCGGGCGCCGGGAGATGATAGATGGAGGTAATGTCGATAAATTCGGCTACGGCCGCATCGGGCATCTCGTCGCCAGCCGCTTTCAGCAGCAAGCGCAGCCATCCGGTGGTGTTGGTGCGCACAAAGCCGTGGTTTCGGGTTTTGTAGATGGCGGGTTGCCAACAAGTTTTTCGGGCGCCGGCAGCAGCATAAAGCGCATGGTTTAAAGTACGGCTGTCGGCAAAGTCGAACGAAAGCTCCAGCGCACCGTTGCGGCCATGCTTCCTTACGTTCACTTTGCTGATGCCCGGCTGATACCGCAAACCGGAAGCAACGATACGCGCCTCCTGCTCCAGATCATCCATAAACGATAAATCGACGAAACGCCCAAGCAGCGTCATCAACGGGTTGCCGCTGCCGGCATCCATCCGCAGCGACACACTGCCCGAACGGTCGGCGTGCACCGTTACCTCCTCCACGATATTGATACAGCTCTGCAGCAGCAGGCTTATCACTATTACTGCAACCCACCCTCTCTTTTTCAATATTTTTAGCATTGGCAAATGATAATTTTTAAAAAGATAACATAACGGCAATCGATCCTAAACATTACCCTGCAAGTAGTTTTTGCATTGTTCCCAATAAAATGCTCCCTTTCTTCTTTGCCGGATGCAGAGAAGAAAGGGAGCGGAAGCGGATTGTGCTGTTTTATTTAATGCAATCAAAACCGCTGCTTCTGCACTTTTACGGTGGTTACTTTTTGTTGGTTGTTGTAGAACGTGAGCAGGTAGGTTCCGGTTTTGAGCGTGGTGCCATAGTCGTTGTCGCCTTTCCATATCAGGTGGTAGTCGCCGCGGGGCATGGTGGCGTCGAGCAGGGTTTTTACGCGTTGTCCGTTCATATCGCTTATCACTATCTGCACGTGGCCCTGTTTCTCCATTTTAAAATCTACAAAGGCATGCACATAAAAGGGGTTGGGATACACCGCAAGCTGGAAGGCATCCTGTGTTTGTCCGTATTCCTGCACTGATACGCCGGTATCCTGGTATTCATAAGCGCCCATATCTATGCGGTTGCCCGAGATGCGGGGGCGGCCAGCCAGGTCGGTGGCGGGCAGGTGCACGGTATCCATGTTGTGCATGTAGAGCACGTAGCGGCCATCCTCCTCTTTTATGTAGGGAGGGCTCATGCCGGTTTCGTACATAGGCGTGCCACTGTTGCGGCACGGTGAGTTGTACTGCAGGTAGTAGGCGGTATCGCCGGTGCCCATCCACCTGGGGTCTTCATCCATATTGCCCTCCAGCCAGTTGAGCGTGTGCATATTTTGCCAGTTCTTAATGGCTGCTTCACCGCCTTCAAAATTGGAATAGGAAATATTGGCGGTAGCCGAGAAGTAGGATCCCGTAGGACTACCCAGACTAAATTCCTTAAGCGAATCGCCATACATGATGGTATTATATAAGTTCACTATGGAACCATTATCCACAGCTGCAGCATAAGTTGCATCACCACGGCAGGTGTTGTTACCTATGGTAGCATTTATCAGGTTTACTTTAGCACGATAAGAAAAAGCGAATGCGTTAACTGTTCCCGGCCCCCAGCCGGGATCAGGAATTCGTAAATTATCAGTTATTTGTAGGTTAATAAAAGACCCGGAAAAGAGATCATCAATATATAAACTCCCAAGCAGACTAATTCCAAAACCATCACCCATCGTTTGCATTGGGTTGTCATCGGGTCTACAATTTTTGATGGCAATATTTTCGCACCTGAAAGTTTTGCCGGGAGCAAAGGTATTACCCATACCTAAAACACCTCCGCCTTTTAAATTATCGAAGGTGATATCCTTAAGTTGTAACGCATCAGGATAATCGAAACCAATTCCGCTTCTTGAATTTTGATGACAATTCTTTATGGTAATATTATTTAGCGATGCAGAAACACAGCATTGAAAATACATTCCTCCACTCGTCATAGAGGGGAGGTCTCCTTCATAAGCATTTTGCATGGTTATATTTTTTATGCTAAAGCCGGTTTGCATGCCGCTGCTTTTATAAAAGTAATAGGATGAATCGGCATCAAAAATGGTATTTTCCATACTTTCGCCAAGCAACGACACATTACTTCTACCATTAAACGGGAATCGTTCCTGGTTGGTTGAAGGTGAATAAATGCCATCCATCAAATAGATGTTTAGCGGGTTATTGCTATCAGATGCGATTTTAGTACATGCCCATGAAACTGTTTTTAGGGCTGTTTCGGGTGTAAGTCCGTCATTGGTATCATCGCCTGTTGCAGGGTTTACGTATAGATCATGGTTTACCGGTTCTATTTTACCATGCTCAACAGAAATACTAATGTCATTATTTGGAAAGTTGAACACATCAAACGAATAAATGAAATAATAGTCAGGGTTCAACACTGTACAGGTATCAAGTATAATATCCATTGGTTCGCTATAGCTAATCTTACCAATATCCATAGCTTTAGGAGCGTAATTTAAAAAAACACTGTTCTTGTGTACAGGATCAAATAATATTTGTGATTCGTATAGGTTATAAATTCCTCCGCCAACTGAAAATGCCCGATTATGACATATCAGATTATCTGATAGAAAAATATCACTCTGGCTTACAAGTATTCCACCACCACCTGCTGCACTATTGTTTGTGATGATATTCGAAATAATTGAAACGGCCGAAGCGTTTTTTATATACATACCTCCGCCCCGAGCTGATTCAGGATGCCCTGAGCCATTTGTTAGTGTAAATCCCTCAACGGTAATAGGATTAATGGAGGTGTTATTGATAAAAATGCAACTTCCTGTTTGATTTCCATCAATAATTGTGTTTTGAATAAATGATCGATCCAATGTGGTTAGATACAAACTGGCCAACGTAAGGTTCATTGATTGTTTCAAAGTTATGTTCTCATAATACCTGCCGGGATATACAAGTACCGTATCGCCGGGTGAAGTTGCAAAACATGCTTCCTGTATAACAGTAAAATCGCCGGTACCATCCTGTTTTACGGTAAGGATGGTGGCAGAGAGCAAAGTAGGAAGCATTAAGAATGTGAGAAACAAAAAACTTATGATTGTCGGCAGGGCTTGTATTTCATTAAGGTACTCCTTGTGTAGTCGCAGAAAACTTTGACTACAAACTTTAGTATTT
>SABY01000072.1 GCA_009928785.1 Clostridia bacterium
AGAGCCGCGTAATATTTGTAGAAATTACCTTCCCCCATGAAACCACCAAAGGTGCAGAGCACCGAAATATTATTATTCTGAGTTTTTCAGCAGACCCTATTTAGTGTCAGAAAGAAAACTACCTATGTTGAAAATCGAAATTATGGGTTTTCTTTCAACCACTAAATAATTTCAGAGCCTTAATCAAACCCCGGAAATTTTTTCGGGGTTTTTTATTTTGATGTGATGACAGGCTTTGAAACTACGCAATGACAAAATCAATCCCGCTATACTATCCTTATTGTTATCAGAGGTCGCTTGGGCAGCGCTTTGTAAATAGTGTAAGCGTCGCGTGCGGGGATGTAAATGTCGATGGCTGGGGCATATTTGGGAACTTCTATCCGTGCAATGCTGTGGATAAAGCTGCTTAGCATTGCCTTTTGACGCGCGAAGTCGTATTTGTTTTTGGCAAAACCGGAAGCCTCTTCCTGCTGATAAACGTTGACGGTTATTCCGCTTTTAAGATAAAGCGTGTAGAATATGGGTTGGCTGAGCGAAGTGTCGGGTAGTGCCAGTTCAGCAGCATTTGTTTCGGTGGTGTCGCGCGGGGCATTTTTTATCAGAAAGGTTTGTTTGCTCACCGAGGATACGCTGCTGTCGGCGATGTGTGGTTCCGAGAACATCCTGATCCAGTACACAGGGTCTGTTTGGGCGAAAAGCCGGCTGGTTTCGATTTTGGCAATAGCAACGGTATGCACGGCTACTCCCTGCAACTCTAAAGCTACAGTTTTTTGCGTCAGGTCGATGGTAAGGCTGGCGGAGTCGGTGGCCAGCATTGCAATACGCGACTTGAGAAAAGCCTCATAAGCAAGCCGCTGTTGGTAGGCAGTATCGCTGTGCGCCTGCATGTATTCAGGTTGTGTCAGGTCAGCGGTATATGTGTCGGTTAGCCGCTGCGAAGTGGCGCGAACTGCCAGAAAAGCCATGGTAGTGGAGTACAATATTATAACAGCAACGGCAGCCGTAAGCAGGTAAGCAATCGATCTTTTTAGGCGCCGGTTTTCGCGTGGTACGTTTGGTTTTGACATTAGCTTGTTAGTTACGCAAATGTTTTTTTAATAAATAAAAACTTTGGAACCCGCTGGCATGGCTTTATAAACGGCTTCCAGGTCGTCGTCGCCCAGGCGGATGCAACCGTGCGTAACGGGCATTCCAAGCAAGCGCTGATAAAGCGTGCCGTGAATCAGATAGCCATTGCCCAGATTGAGGGCATAGTCGCCCAGGGTGGCATAGTCGTAGCGCGATGGATGGTTGGCCGAGGGGACCGGCAGGCCTTCTTCCACAAAAGCCCAGTCGGGTTTTTTCCATACCGGCGAAGCTGTTTTGCCGCGCACGATCAGCACACCACGGGGAGTTTGAAAGGCCCATTTTTCGTTATCCGATTTTACCAAAAGGGTGTAGCTACCCGTTGAGCAGAAACCAGTGCGCAACACCTGGTCACCCGACCGCAGCGTGAATTTGTTTTCACGCGTATTGATGACCAAAAAGTTGGTGCGTGGCATTTTGGACGTCAGCACCTTCTGCTGTTTGGCAATATCTTTTTCCATCATGGCCATCATTGCAGTGGATTGTTCAGGATCGGTTGGTGTGGATGCCACGTTGACCTGTGGAGCGTAAAATATGGGCTGCAAATTTTGAAGCCAGGGCAGTGCTATCAGAAAAAATAACAGCAAAACCAATGCTGATGTCAACAGCCACATCGAGAGCCATACAAGCAGTGAAGCAGGATGCAGCAAGCAATGCACGCGCTCAGAGAAGCTGCGCGATAATGTTATCAGCCACAACCCCCGACTGCTGCCAATCAATTCGGTGTTATTATCCATAATTAGTAATCGTTATCCGTTACCATTCAACAAGTTTTTCGAGTGGCACCAGGGAGCCGATGATGTAAATCGGTGTGCCCGTTTTGGTGCGTGTATAAAGCCAGTCCATATTTTCGTTGGTCAGTGCCACGCAACCATCCGTCCAGTCGATGCCGCGGCCACCGCCACCATGTATTTCTATCAGTCCGCCAATGTCGGCATGACGCGGCAAAGTACCGTTTTTCTTTTCAGCTTCAAAGCGCTTGCGGTCGTCGTTATTCGGAAAGTCGATGAGCAGGGCTTTGTAGTATTTGGTTTGTTTGCCCGATTTCTTTTTGGTCACCTTATATTTACCTTCGGGAGTAGCTTTATCACCCCGGTGCCGCTTGTCGCCGATCCAATTTTTGCCAAGCTCTATCTCCAGCTCGTTCACTTGTTCGCCGCGATGATACACAAAACATTTCTTTTGAAACTTGCTCATCACAAGCACGTAATCACCTGTGGTCTTCGATTGGCGTATGGCTTCATTGTTTCGTTCGATCCAAACACTAAAGTTTGCAAAATAATCCTCCAGGGTATTGCGGGTTTGGGTATAGATAAAGTCGATGTCGTCGGCTGCAAGTTTGGTCTTTTCATGGCACAACAAATAGTTGGCAGCTTTGTAAGCTGTTTCGGCCTCACTTAGGCTTATCACCGCCGACTGGAAGCTGTGCCGTACTTCTTTGTCGAGCGGCAGGTCGCTAAAATGGTTGTCGAAATATGCGGATTGGTTTCTAAGATTTGAAATGCGTTTTTTAAGGGTGGTCTTCAGATCATACGAATAGTCGCGGGATTTCTTTTCGAGTTGTTCTGATTTTTGTGCTGAGAGCCGGGCAAATTCTAAGGTACGATCATATTTTCGATTAAGAAAAAAGCGTTCGTTCTCGGCTTTCCAGGCGCTATTGGCCGAATCGTACATGGCCGAAGCCTCCCGGAAGTCGGCGGGCATGTAAATGTTGGCATGAGCAGCACGTGCCAACGAAAGTCGTTCGCGGGCCATAGCTATTTCTGCTATGGGCGGCAGCGGCCTGTTAGCGATTAGCCACCAGGCAGCACCCGCTATGGCAAGCAATACTATTGCTACGATAATTCTGATTTTGAAGCGGGATTTTTGCCTTGCCATTTTTACTGCAAATAAGAGGCTGCCCGAATAAATTACGGACAGCCTCTGTTTCTAAATAAAATCTTATGCGATTCTTGCCTGATGCTTAGCGCTTGCCTTTTTTGGCAGCTTTTTCCATCACGGTTTTCATCTCGGTATTGATGCCCATTGCTTTTTCTTTGGCAGCATTAGCTTTGCCCTGAGCAGCAATAAGATCACCGGATTCGAGCAGCGAGTTGGTTTCGGCTACGGTGGCTTCGATCACACTCATATCTGTTTTTATCATCTCCAGCGCAGCAACACCTTCTTTGCCTTTGGGAGCTTTCTCAATCAGCTCATTATTCTCGGCCAGCAGTGCACTGATTTCGGTAAGCGAAGTCTGAATCTCCAGTTTTATCATCTCTTTGCGTTCAATGGCGCTTTGTTTCACCTGAACAGCGTTTTGTGAAATGGTAGCCAGTTTGTCTTTTGCATCACCATAGCTGGCGAAGAATTTCGATTTCTCAGCTTCTACCTGTTCCATTACTTTGTTAAACGAATCCTGCAGCGCAGCCATTTGCTCGGGCTGATAAAGCTCTGCTCCTGCCATTTGTGCTTCCTGCAGTGAGGCCTGGGTGCTGTCGATTTCGGCTTGTGGAACTTTGGCGCATCCGGCGGCCAATACTAACATGGCTACAATAGCCAACGAAAACAATTTGTTTCTCATTTTTCCTCCAATAAGGTTGTTAAAAAATTAATTTATTTATTTCTGATTACTTTTTGTCCCGGCCTGTGTTTTTTAGATGCAGGTCGATCTAAATTTGCTATTTAGACGGAGGTCAGCAAAAAAGTAACACATCACACCAAAAAAACTTTTCATGCATTCAATCCTTTGTCGGTGGCGGCTTTCGCCAAATTTGTAGTTGGATGGGTTATCAGGAAACCACGTTATCACCGCCTCATCCACATCACAAAAGATTACACATCGCACCCAATCAGGCTATTCTACTTTCATATTTCAAAAAAAATAACCCGATAACCTGATAGCTTGACAAAAAAGAAAGTTTCGTTTCAGTACAAATTGACTTACTTTACACCGGTTTTTAAAAAATGCTGATCAGACATGGCAAATGTGGCCAAATATAGTTCGGTAAAAGATGAAGAGCTGGTGCGACTAATTATCGCGGAACACCAAACGGCTCTTTTCGACATACTGTATGCGCGCTATTACAAAAAGGTGGCCGACAAGAGTTACAGTTTACTCAAAAACAGCGAACTGTCGCGGGAGGCGGCACAAGTAATTTTTATCAGGGCCTTCGAGCGGCTTCCCGGTTTTCGGGGCGAAGCTGCTTTCTCATCATGGCTTTATAGCATCACCTATAATTATTGTATCGATTTTTTGCGTAAGCAAAAGCAATTGCATTATCCCGAATGGAACAGCAGGCAGGATTTGTCGGAGATAGTGGATGAGGAGTACGAAGACATCGAAGGCCTGGATGAAGAGCTGCTCACGCGCCTGCTCGACGAAATACATCCCGAAGAAAAAGCGCTGCTGATGATGAAATACCACGACGACATCTCCATCCGCGACATAAGCATCGCCCTGCGCATTAGCGAAAGCGCAGCCAAGATGCGCCTCAAACGCGCCCGCGCACGGTTGCTTTTTTTGTATCAGGAAAAAAATAAACATAATTCGCATGAGTGACTTTTGAAGCTATTTGCGTCAAAAAGAGAAAATTAAAACAATGCTTTCCATTTTCGACAATATGGCCCGTGCCGGGAAAATTAATCCCCCGCAATATGTTGCCAACGTATTTGAAACCCTTTTTCCGGAAGCTGTAAACGTAGAATGGTACGTGAATACACAAGGCTTTGAAGCTGTGTTTCATCACAACCAGCGCGAAATGATAGCTATGCTTAGCGCAAATGGCGAGTTGCTCGAAACCCGCCACAACCTGCCGGCAGCCGAGGCTCCCGCAGTGGTGAAGCCTGCCCTGACGCCCGAATCCGAGCTGATGAATGTGATCAGAGTTGAGAAAAACGCGGAAGTAACTTTCGAGATCATCTACCGCAACCAGAAACTCGATCGCTTTGTAATGCTCATCGGCGAGCAAGGCAACATCCTTTCGGATAGTGCACTTTAGCTTTTTTTTTGGACAGCAATAAAATCATTTCTTTTACCCCGGTCCAACTACTTTTTCCAACACCACTTCTTATTGTTCCTTTCGACTTCCCGTTGCGGCGCAGCAATATGAGCCTGAGCTGTTTTGGTTTTCTTACTTTCGGCAGCCACACCCGGCCGTCATTTTTATTTTCCTCCTCACCATCATAGGTGATCGGTGCTTTTTAGCTTGGGCAAAAAAGTGCTTTCTTTGTATCACAAAGCAGCTTCACAATAGCATTATGAGAAGAAATCAAATCCGGTTTATCGTTATCCTGGGAACCTTTGCCATCATCGGCATCTTCATCATACAAATCTACTGGCTGCAAAAAGCCTGGAACATCAGCGAGAAAGAGTTTACACAAACGGTTTATATCGCTTTGCGCAATGTAGCCGTGAAGCTTAGCGACTACAACCAAACCGAGTTGCCCGACGAAAACCCGGTGAGCCGCCTGTCGAGCAACTATTTTGTGGTAAACACCAATAGTGTGATCGATGCCAATATTCTGGATTATTACCTGCGCACCGAATTCGACAAGCTCAACATCACCACCGACTATGAGTATGGCATCTACGACTGCCACACCGACCAGATGGTGTATGGCAACTACATAACGGCAGGTGGGGAGCACGACAAACAAATAAAACTCACCACCACGCTGCCCAAATACAGCGAGTACGTGTATTATTTTGGTGTTAATTTTCCCACCAAAACCAACTACCTCTCCGGCGACATGAGCCTGTGGTTTATCTTTTCGGGTATCCTGCTGGTGTCGGTGATTTTTTATGCCTGGGCCATTTTTATTATCCTTAGGCAGAAGCGCCTTTCGGAGCTGCAAAAAGATTTCATCAACAACATGACGCATGAATTTAAAACGCCTATTTCGAGTATCAATATTTCGGCTGACGTAATTCTGTCGCCCGACATCCTGCAGCAACCCGAACGGCTTCGTAACTATGGCGCAATTATCAAGCAGGAAAATACGCGCCTCAACCATCAGGTGGAGAAGGTGCTGCAAATAGCCCGCATCGAGCGCAATGGCTTTGGCCTGAAACCGGAGCCGCTGCAACTCAACGATATTATTGATTTGGTGGTGAATAATTGCAAAACCGGAAATGGTGCCAGGATTTCCATCGAAAAAAGGCTTGATGCCGATATTTCTGAAATAAAGGCCGACAAGCTGCATCTTACCAACATCATCCACAACCTGCTCGACAACGCCATCAAATATTCAACCGACACACCATACATCACCATCAGCACCCAAAAAACCCACCACCACATCATCTTCAGCATCTCCGACAAGGGACCCGGCATCCCCAAAGAATACCAGAAAAAAGTATTTCAGAAGTTTTACCGCATACCCACTGGCAATGTGCACGACGTAAAAGGTTTCGGGTTGGGATTGTATTATGTAAAAAATATCTGTGAAGCCCATCGTTGGGATATTTCTCTGGAAAGCCTGCCGGGGCATGGAGCTGTTTTTACCATTCAAATTCCTGCATCATCATGGATCAACAAATAAAAATCCTTTATGTGGAGGACGACCTTACGCTGTCGTTCGTTACGCGCGACAACCTGCAGTTGCACGGCTACAGCGTCGATTTTGCCGAAGACGGCATCGAAGGCTGGAACATGTTTCGCGACAATAAATACGACCTGTGCATTTTTGATGTAATGCTGCCACGCATGGACGGCTATGAGCTGGCCATGAAAGTGCGTCGCCAAAACCGTGAAATCCCCATCATCTTCCTCACGGCACGTTCCACGCGCGAAGACAAAATCCACGGGCTGCGCATCGGCGCCGACGACTACATCACCAAACCTTTTTCGATAGAGGAGCTGGTGCTCAAAATAGAGGTTTTCCTGCGCCGCACCGGACTGCGTAAAGAAACCGACGAACTTGCCGGCACCTGCATCATCGGCTCCTTCACCTTCGACATGTCGAACCACACATTATCGCGACAAGGTGTAAAAAAACAACTCACACACCGCGAAGCCCAATTGCTGGCCGCCTTTTGCCGCTATCCCGATACGCTCATCAAACGCAACGAACTATTGATGAAAATCTGGGGCGACGACCATTACTTTGCCAGTCGCAGCCTCGATGTTTTTATTTCGCGCTTACGCAAATATCTCAAAGACGACCCGGCGCTGAAAATCGAAAATGTACACAACGTCGGCTATCGGCTGGTAACCACCGAAAGCCACTCCTAACATCCATTTGTTGGTTTATCTTTGCAGCCATGACAAATATCCTTCTCATCGATACCGCGACGCCATATTGTTCGGTGGCACTGAGCCACAACGGCGTGGTTATCGGCGTGCAGCAAACCAACGAAACGAATGCCCACGCGCGCGTCATCACGGTTTTTATTGATGAGGTTTTAAAAGCAAACAATCTTAAACCGGCTGATCTGTCGGCGGTGGCGGTAAGTATGGGGCCTGGTTCCTACACGGGTTTGCGTATTGGTGTGTCGGCGGCCAAAGGTTTGTGCTACGCACTCGATTTGCCGCTTATCGCAATAAGCACTTTGCAGGCCATGGCCTGGGGAATGGCAGAAACAGCAAAGCAGCAGATCAACCTGTCCGGCAACATTACCTATTGTCCGCTGATAGATGCGCGCCGGATGGAAGTTTACACCGCGTGGTTCAACGCGCAGATTCATCAGACTGGAGAAGTGCAGGCTGTGGTGATCGACGATGAGAGCTTGCAGCAATGGCCCGAAGGAAGTGTAATTTTTGCGGGCGATGGTATGGCCAAAGCCAAGTCAGTTTTGGAGCAACTTCCGAATGCGACTTTTATCGACGATTTTACACCATCGGCAGTTTATATGGCCACGTTGGCGCAGCGGAAATTTGAAGACCACGATTTCGAAAACCTGGCGTACTGCGAACCATTTTATCTGAAAGAATTTAAAGCCGCAGCGCCTAATGTAAAAGGATTGCGGTAAGAGGTTAGAGGTTAGAGGGAAGAGGTTAGAGGGAAGAGGTTAGAGGGAAGAGGTTAGAAATTAGAATTAGAATTTTAAATCATTAAAACAAAAATGACAACAGAGGCGAAGATATGGAAATATGGCTGGCAGTTGGTGCTGATGGCAATAGTAGTTTTTATGGCCGGCCGTTGTGCCAATCCGGTTACGCCCGGTGGCGGCCCGCGCGACACACAGCCGCCGGTGGTTTTGGGCAGCGACCCGCAAAATCAGGCTATTTTTTTTAACAAAAAAACCATTGTCCTTCATTTTGACGAATTTGTAAAAATTAAAAGTCCGGATCAGCAGGTACTCATTTCGCCACCGCTCGAAAAAAAGCCTGAATACCGCCTCCGTGGCAAGTCGCTGATCATTGATCTGCAATCGGAACTGACGCCCAATACCACCTACACCATTTTTTTTGGTAATGCCATTGTTGACCTGGCCGAAGAAAATCCGCTGGCCAATTACAGTTACGTTTTTTCCACCGGCGCCTTCATCGATTCGATGGCCATTGCCGGCCAAGTGCTGATGGCTTTCAATCGTCAGCCTGTCGCAGATGCTTTTGTGATGCTTTACCCGCCGCACATCGACACGGTGCCCGACGACTCGCTGCCCATGCTCGTCAGGCCGCTTTATGTTGCCAAGACCGACAAGCTGGGGCATTTTCTGTTGGCAAATCTTCGCAATGAATCGTATCGGATTTTCGCTTTGAACGACCTCAACAGCAACTATTTCTTCGATCAACCCGGCGAGGAGATTGCCTTCATTGATTCGTTGCTTACGCCCGAAGTGATGGAACATGAGGAACCAGATTTTTCGATTGGAGATACGCTTGTCGCGGATACCATTGCCGAAGAACAATTTTTGGCCGACAGTGCCGGTATGCTGCACAACCACACCAATTATGTTTTGGCCATGTTTAAGCAGGTGGATTCCACCCTGCGCATAGCCTCGGTAGAAAGTTTTTATCCACCACGGTTTCAGATCAATTTTTCGGCACCTGTGTTAAATCCACAATTGCGGGTGCTTGAAGGCACCACCAAGCCCGAATGGAACATTATGCAAGCCAGCAGATACGCCGACACCATCACGTGGTGGATCACCGACACTTTAATCGACAGCTTGCGTCTGGAAGTTTCCAATAGGAATGAGGTGCTCGATACACTTTTGCTCGCTTTTACGCCGCCCGAAAAAAAGCCGGTTCGCAGGCCACGCGATGATGAGGAGCCTGTTCGTCCTGAACGTTTGGGCATCACAGCCAACATCAAAAGCCGCAAACTCGATTTGGGCAAGCCTCTAATTCTGACAATGGATGCACCACTGGCACGCTTCAACTTTGATCAGACATTGATGGTGGAGGGTAATGACACATTGGGAGCAGCACCTTTTGTAGGGATCGACAGTGTCCGCCGCAAATTTCAACTGCAGCATCCTTTGGCAGAAGATACACAGTACCAGATCATTTTTTCCGATTCGATGCTTTATAATATTTACGGCCTGACCAACGATTCGTTGGGTTTCACCTTCAACACCGGAAACCCGCGGGAGTATGGAAGTATCGTTATGAATGTGAACCTCGACAGCGCAGCTACACCTTATATTATTCAGTTGCTGGATGCTAAAGAGCGCGTGCTGCGTGAGTTTTATCTTACCACCTCACAAAAGGTCCCGATGGAATTTTTAAACCCCGACATCTATCTGATAAAAGCTATTGCCGACCGTTGGCCTAACCGCCGCTGGGATACCGGAATTTACACCGAAACACGGCAGCCCGAACAGGTGTATTATTTCCTTGATGAACTAAAAGTGAGAGCCAACTGGGACATCGAAAAAAGCTGGAAATTGCCTTGATGATTGGGCTTTCGCCAAAAGGAATAATTTTTCAGCGCTTTGGGGTACAGCTATTCGTTGCAGCGATTGATGCACTCGATGAGTTCGGGTAAAGCGTGATTGCGCAAGGAGTAATAAATCTTTTTTCCGCGACGCCGCGCGTCAAGCATGTTTTGGTTTTTCAAAATGTTGAGGTGGTGAGAGGCAGCCGCCTGTTCAATTTTTAGCTCGGAATAGATTTCAGTAACGCTCAAGGGTTTTGATTCGAGCAACTCAATGATGGCGATGCGCATCGGATGAGCAATGGCTCGCAGGCGGCTGGCGGCAGCATCAAGTTTTTCGCGATCGATTTTCGTTTTCCTGTCCATAGCGTTAATTTTTTTTGCAGCAAATTTATAAAAATATAAATCCTGAAATAGCGAATTGCCTATTGTTCAACAAATAAATTTGTAAATTCAAATTTGGTTCCGTCAAAAAGCCCGGCATCAGAGAGCTTGAGCTGCGGAATGACAAGCAGCGCCATAAACGACAAAGCCATAAATGGGGCTTCCAGCTCCGTACCCAGTTGGCGCGTGAGATGATTAATTTTTTCGTAGCCGGCGGCAGTTTTGTAGCCATCGTCTGCCGACATCAGTCCGGCTACCGGCAAAGGCAACAGATGCTCCTGCTCACCATTTACCAGCACAATTCCACCCTTGCTTGCTATCAGAAGATTGATGGCGCGGGATATTTCCTGGTCGGAGGTGCCCGTGGCAATGATGTTGTGGCTGTCGTGTGCCACGGTACTGGCAATGGCGCCGTTGCGGAAGCCCAGATTATGAATGAAACCTATGGCAGGCGCCGCTTTTTTATAACGATTCAGTACCACCAGTTTCAAAATGTCGCGATCAAGATCGGCAACCACCCGGTTGCTCTCGGTCTTTGGGTTCACCAGCATTTCTTCAGTAATCAGCTCACCGGCGATCACTTTTATTACCCGCATGGTATTCCCCGATGCTTCAACGGCCAGTTGTTCAGGGGTGATTTCATCAGCCACAAAAAGGTTTGGTTTGTCTGCATCAACGCTCCCGATCAATGTTTTTCCATTTTCGGCCACCAGCTTACCGCGGATGTAGGTTTTCAAAACATCGAAATCTTTCAGGTCTTTCACTACGATGAGGTCGGCATCGTCGCCAGGTCGAAGCAGCCCCACTTGCAGAGCGTAATGATGGATTGGGTTCAGGATGCAACTGCGCAGCACTTTCATGGCGGGGTATCCGGCGGCAACGGCGCGACGCACCAGTTGGTTAATGTGTCCTTTCACCAAATCGTCGGGGTGTTTGTCGTCAGAGCAAAACAGCACCTTGTCGGCATGATCGGCGAGTAGTGGCACCAGCGCTTCAAAGTTGCGTGCCGCGCTGCCTTCACGAATCTGGATTTTCATACCATATTTAATCTTATCCAGCGCTTCTTCCATGCTGAAACACTCATGGTCGGTGGTGATGCCGGCCTCGATGTATTTGCGGGCTTCCTCACCTTTGAGGCCAGGAGCGTGTCCATCCACCGGTTTGTTGTGTTTGCGTGCTGCTGCCAGCTTGGCCATCACTTCGGCGTCGTTGTATAGCACGCCCGGATAATTCATCATCTCCGAAAGGTAATAAATATCGGGCTGCGAAAGGAGTTTATCAAGTTGCTGCGCATCGATGACGGCGCCCGAACTCTCAAAGCCGGTGGCGGGCACACATGACGGTGCGCCAAAGAAAAATTTGAACGGAACCTGTTTTCCATTCTCTATCATATAATTCACGCCCGCCATTCCCAGCACGTTGGCAATTTCGTGGGGATCGCTTACGGTAGCCACCGTGCCATGCACTACTGCCAGCCGCGCAAACTCCGAAGGTATCAACATGCTGCTTTCTATATGCACATGGGCATCTATAAAACCCGGCAGGATGTAGTGCTCTCCGGTGACGTCGCCCGGCTCGATGGCGGCAATTTTCCCGTCGCGGATTACAACGGTTCCTTTAAAAATCTTTTCCCGGATCAAATCCACGATGTTGCCCGAAAGGCGTATTTCGTTGTGATGGTGCATGATGGTTAATTTAATACAAAAAAATTGTCGAATCAGTATTTTAAAAAATCCTATTCCAATTGTAGTTTAGGAATCGGTTTGGCGTTAATTGTTGCGTTTGGTATGATAGGCCACCTTTTCGAGCGAAGTGATCATGTCGTATTCTTCGAGGTAAACGTGGTTGGGCAGGTTGAGCGGCTTCGACGAAAAGTTGAGAATGCCTTTGATGCCGGCCTGCACAAGATGCTCGGCAGTTTCTACAGCTTTTTCTACCGGCACAGTTATGATGCCGATGCTAATGTTGAGTTCTGCCACTTTTTGCGGCAACTGATCGATGTGAAATACCGGTATGCCGGCATAGAGCTGTGCTGTTTTTTCGGGATTGACATCAAAAGCGGCAACGATTTTCAGCTTGGGGCGTTTGCCGCCAAAATATTTAAGAATGGCCTTGCCCAGATTCCCCAGTCCCATGATGCACACGTGCTGGCCGTTTTCGGTATCGATGATGTTTCCGATCTGGTTGATGAGTTCTTTTACATCGTAGCCCTTGCGCAGCGTGCCGTTGTAGCCGATGAGCATGATGTCGCGGCGCACCTGCACGGGCGTGATGTGCAGCAGTTGCGCTATTTCATGCGAAAAAATAAATGCTTTGCCATTGTTGAGAGTCACCAAAAGGTTGCGCCGGTATTGGCTAAGGCGCTCCACGGTTTTGTCCGGTAGGTTCATATGCTGTTTTTTATTGCTGGCGCAATATTACAACTTTTGACGATAAAACTATGTGCCGGAGGTGTATTAGCGGTAAATCTGGTTAGCTCAAATTGTTTTTAGCCGGAAACGATTTCGCCAGTTTTTGCCTGCCGCCCGAATTCTGATGACTGTGGACTGAGAGCTGAGGACTGATGGCTGAGGACTGATGGCTGAGGACTGAAGGCTGTGGACTGAGAGCTGTGGACTGAGAGCTGTGGACTGAGAGCTGTGGACTGAGAACTGATGACTGAGGGCTGATGACTGTGGATCAAGAGCTGCGGACTGAGAGCTGTGGACTGAGAACTGATGACTGAGGGCTGAAGGCTGTGGACTGAGAGCTGTGGACTGAAGGCTGTGGACTGAGAGCTGTGGACTGAGAGCTGTGGACTGAGAACTGAGGGCTGAAGGCTGTGGACTGATGACTGTGGACTGAGAGCTGTGGACTGAGAGCTGTGGACTGAGAGCTGTGGACTGAAGGCTGTGGACTGAGAGCTTTTTTCCATTTCTGTATAAATATTAGTTTAGTGGATCGAAAAAAATAGGTAATGTGATGGATGTTGATGAATTGAAAAAGAATTTTATTTCACGCTTTGGCAGGACAGCACAAGGGCTGGAAGTGTTTTTTGCTCCTGGTCGCATTAACCTGATCGGCGAGCACACCGATTACAACAACGGCTACGTGCTCCCCTGCGCCATCAATTTCGGGACGTATCTGTTGGCGCGACCTAATGACGAAAAGGTGGTGCGGTTGGCTTCCGAAAATTTTGACTTTACCACCGAAATTTCTATTGAGAAACCAATGGCACGCCTGGCCGATCATTGGGTGAATTATCCTTTGGGAGTGTATGACCAATTTGCACAGCGCAAAGTGAAAATGCAGGGTGCCGATCTGCTGTATTATGGCAACATTCCCAATGGCGCGGGGCTTTCGTCCTCTGCTTCTATCGAGATGGTGACGGCAGTGATGCTTAACGACCAGACGCAGGCTAACCTGCCGATGATGGAGCTGGTGAAGCTTTCGCAGCAGGCCGAGAATCAGTTTGTGGGCGTCAACTGCGGCATAATGGATCAGTTTGCGGTGGGTTTTGGTGAAAAAGATCATGCCCTGTTTCTCGACATTGCCACCATGAAATATGAGCCGGTGCCATTGAAGCTGGCCGATTATCGCATCATCGTGGCCAACACCAACAAGCGCCGTGACCTGGCCGACAGCAAATACAACGAGCGGGTGAAAGAGTGTGGCAAAGCTGTGGAAGACCTTAGTAAGGTGCGCCCCATCAACTTTTTGAGCGACATGAGCTTTCCGGAGTTTATCAGCGTAAAGCATTTTATCCCCGACATCATCATTCGCAAACGCGCCAAGCACATCCTCAGCGAAAATCATCGGGTGCTGGATGCTGTGGCAGCTTTGCGACGTGGCGACCTGCTACTGCTGGGCAAACTCATGAATGCCTCGCACAACTCGCTGCGCTACGACTACGAAGTGACGGGGCCGGAACTCGACGCGCTGGCGGAAGCCGCACGACACACCCCCGGCGTACTTGGTTCTCGCATGACGGGCGCCGGCTTTGGCGGATGCACCATCAGCCTGGTGCAAAAGGATACGATAACGAACTTTAAAGAAAACGTCGCACAGCAATACCACCGGGCCATCGGTTTGCAAGCCGAATTTTATGAGACAGAACCCGGCGATGGCGCCCTGAAATTATCATAGCTACAAAAAAACCAACAACACCGTGGGAAACAAGAAAAAACACAACAAAGAAATCAAGGAAGAGAAGCATCACGAAAAACTCCCTGAGAAGCACCATGAGGAGATTCATATGGCGCAACCTGACGAGTATCGCGAGCCGCGGCCACCACTGACGGATGAGTTTTATGAAGCGGAATTGGAGCGTTTGCAGATAGAGCTGGTGAAACTTCAGGAGTGGATCAAGCTGAAAGGTCTTCGCGTGGTGGTGATCTTCGAGGGGCGCGACGCTGCCGGCAAAGGCGGCACCATCAAGCGCATCCTGCAAAGCCTCAACCCGCGCATCTGCCGCGTGGTGGCGCTGGGCATGCCTACCGAGCGCGAAACCACGCAGTGGTACTTCCAGCGTTATGTGCCGCATCTGCCCGCTGCTGGCGAGATGGTACTCTTCGATCGGAGCTGGTACAACCGCGCCGGCGTGGAGCGTGTGATGGGTTACTGTACCGAGGAGCAATACTGGGAGTTTTTGCGCTCGTGTCCCAACTTCGAGCGCATGCTTATCCGTTCGGATCTGATCATGATAAAATATTGGTTTTCGGTGAGTGTGGAAGAGCAGGAGCGACGCTTTCAGTCGCGCATCAACGACCCTACCAAGCGCTGGAAACTCAGCCCTATGGACATCGAGTCGCGGCAGCGCTGGGTAGAATATTCGCGCGCCAAAGACGAGATGTTTTCATACACCGACACCAAAGTCTCGCCGTGGTTTGTGGTGCCCTCCGACGACAAGAAAAAGGCGCGCCTCAACTGCATCAGCCACCTGCTAAGCAAGATACCTTACCAAGACCTGACACCCGAACATTTTGAGCTGCCCGAACGCCCCGACAGCAAAGGATACATCCGCCCGCCCATGGACGAGCAGACCTTTGTGCCGCAGGTGTATTAGCTGTGAATTTTTGGGGGAAGAAACTTAAAAATACAGGAATAGACACTATTTACCTACGTTACAGAGCATTTTAGGGTAACAATACAAACCGTGGTCACATGAGTATAAACAGACACTTTTTTCGTGGCATTTGACAAGAAAAATTTTAAATATGAAATTACCACATCCAATTCCATATCAGGGCAGTAAACGCAACTTGGCAGACCAAATTATGCGGTTCTATCCTGATAACTTTGACAGACTTATTGAACCATTTGCTGGGTCTGCCGCCATGACAATTGCATCAGCTTTTTATTTCAAGGCAAATCATTTTATAATCAACGACATCAACGAGCCATTGACACAACTTTGGGACAGTATTATCAATAATCCAAAATCAATTATCAATCACTATCACGACATTTGGCACGGACAACATGGAAATGAAGAAGAATATTATTATCAAATCCGAGACAAATTCAACGAAACAAGAAATCCTGAATTTCTCTTGTTCCTTTTAGCAAAATGTGTAAAAGCAGCGGTGCGTTACAACGCACAAGGCGGCTTCAATCAAAGTCCCGACAAAAGGCGACTTGGAAGAAACCCACAAATGATGAGAGATGATATTTTAAGAGTTTCTCATTTATTAAAAGGCAAAATAGAAATTTTCTCAACTGACTATTCTAACATTCTTGATTTAGCAAGTTCAGACGATTTAATTTATATGGACCCACCTTATCAAGGGACTGGATTAAATGGTGGCTTCAACTATTCTGGCAATATAGCGTTTGACAACTTTGTTGTTTCACTATTTGAACTTAATAATAAAGACATTCCATACATTTTAAGTTATGACGGCAGGACGGGCAATAAAACTTTTGGCAATCAATTACCCGATAATCTCAACCTTGCAAAAATTGAAATAAATGCAGGACGTTCTTCTCAAGCTACTTTGCTTAATAGAAACGTAATTACTTATGAAGCTGTCTTCCTTTCACCAGCACTTGTAGCAAAAATTGATTTGCAAAAAGTAACAGGAAATCAAATTTATCAAACAGACCTTTTTGCAACTCATGACTAAAACGAATACAAAATACCCAAAGGAATTTTTAGAAAACGTAAAATCAATAACAAACAAGAGGGCTAAAATTGTTATTGACCATATTTTGCAACATGGCTTTATCACGACCGAAGACATAGAAACGACATACGGATATAATCATCCGCCAAGAGCAGCAAGGGATGTTAGAGAAGTAGGAATTCCACTTGAAACTTTTAAAGCAAAATCAAAGTCTGGCAAGTTAATAGCGGCTTACAAGTTTGGTGATGTTACAAAACTTCAACTCAGCAGAATTGCAGGCAGAGTTACGTTTCCAAAAGAATTTAAGAGCAAACTTTATGAGTTAGGCAATGGCAGGTGTTACATCTGTAATGGAGAATTTGAAGAACGCTACTTACAGGTTGACCACAGAGTTCCTTATGAAGTTGGCGGCGACATAGCCGAAACAAGAAATATTGAAGATTTTATGCTTTTATGCGGGTCGTGTAACAGAGCCAAATCATGGAGTTGTGAACATTGCGACAACTGGCAAAAAGAAAAGAAATCATCTCTGTGTATGCAATGCTATTGGGGCAGCCCGACCAATTACAATCACATTGCCCTAAAAGAAATTAGACGACTTGACCTTCATTGGACTGGTGACGAAGTGAAGTATTATGACACAATCAGAGTATTTGCGGAACAAAGCATGATAGAACTTCCTGACTTTGTAAAAACTGTAATCGCCGACATGACCAAGAAGCGGTGAAAAGGGAGCATTAAACCAGGCAAGATGTGCGGAGAATAAAATGTATTTTTGTTGCATAAAATGCGAAGAATGAAGATTTACATACACGAACAAGATGGGTGGACTAATTTTACCTGGAACGACAAACCAGTGTTATTAAAGTTAGGAGAAGCAAGAAACCTGCAGGGAAAGCTCTTGGGAAGAATGGAAAGTCTTGGCTTTGAATTACGGAACGAAGCCGTGTTAAACACCCTGACATTGGACGTTCTTAAATCATCAGAAATTGAAGAAGAGTACCTGGAAAAAGCGCAGGTTCGTTCGTCGATTGCAAGGCGCCTGGGGATGGATATTGCCGGCGCAGTAGAATCGGAAAGAGAGGTTGATGGAATTGTTGATATGATGCTTGATGCAACGCAACACTATGATGCTCCTCTTACGGCTGAAAGATTGTTTGATTGGCACGCAGCATTATTTCCGGCTGGCCGGAGTAGCATGTATAAAATAACCGTGGCCAACTGGAGAAAAGATACAACCGGACCAATGCAAGTTGTATCCGGACCTATGGGCAAAGAAAAAGTGCATTTTCAGGCACCAAACTCTGAACGTATAAAAAATGAAATGAAAGAGTTTCTGTTCTGGTTTGAAAATGAAAAGGGCATCGATTTAGTCCTTCAAGCTGCGATTGCTCATTTATGGTTTGTAACGATACACCCTTTCGATGATGGAAATGGGCGAATAGCAAGAGCCATTACTGATATGTTATTAGCTCGCTCCGACAAAAGCGTGCAACGCTTTTATAGTATGTCGGCTCAAATTCGGGTAGAAAGAAAGGAGTATTACAATATGCTTGAAAAAACACAGAAAGGTAATTTAGATATTACTGATTGGATACTATGGTTTTTGCAGTGCCTGATAAATGCAATCAACTCGACAGAAGGATTACTTTCCAAAATACTTCAAAAAGCAGAATTTTGGAAACTTCATTCCACAACAATATTTAATGAAAGACAACAAGAGATACTCAACAGGCTATTGGATGGATTTGACGGAAAATTGACCTCTTCAAAATGGGGTAAGATCAATAAATGCTCACAAGATACTGCACTTAGAGATATTCAGGATTTAATAAAGAAGAACGTTTTACAAAAAGAAGCAAGTGGCGGGCGAAGCACAAATTATGAATTAACGGAAATGCCTGGCGCTGGCAAACGGTATAGCCAATAAGGGTTACAGTATTACGCTCAAAGATTTTGAAAATAACATCAAAGCAAACGGCTGTTGGAATGAGTACTTGAAATTGTATGAAATGGAATTGTAATAAAAACAGGCAATTAGTAAAAAAATATGAGCGCAAAATCAACATCCAGCAGTTTTGCTTTTTCTCTTTTCATTTCAATAATCATTGTACAGCTTACGTCATGCGATCCTGGTGTAAGTTACGCTAAGATAATACAAAACGATTCTGATTATGACATCAGCATTGTTGTGCATAGTGGTGAACCCTATTACTATTCGGCAGATAGTTTTTATATTGAAAAACATTCCGAAGAAACGATAATGGCACATAGTGGGCTTGGTCAAACATTAGAGTTTGAAGATTGCAGTATTTATGCTGATTCGATAACTTCAGAAGTCATGAGTTCCGACTCATTAAAATTAACGTATGATTTGAATAACCTATCACTCTGGAATTTCTCTATTCTGAACAAAACCTATGGAAGTGGTGGAACGTGTGAATGCAGGATTGTACTGAGAAATGAACAAATAGAATAGAAGAGCGAAGTACAATAAAGCATCATACCTTATTGCGGGTTGCGTTTCCGAGTCCAATCTTTTAGCTGGTAGTAGCCAAATAAGAAGGTTTTGCAATAATCCCCCTGCAGCAATCCAATTCCTCACCACCCATCCCATCCTTTAAAAATTATCCCCACTTTTGTGCGGGTAATTTTTTGAAATGAAACATTGGGATATGAACGCCATCGCATTTTTCGATACCGAAATTGCGCCAAAGCAGCGGCACATTGTCGATATTGGCTGCGCGAAGGATGACGGGAGCACGTTTCACAGCAGTTCGGTTGTTGATTTTGCCACCTTTCTGCGTGGAATAAAATATGTGTGCGGACACAACATTTACAGGCACGACCTGCATTATATTGGAAAAGTGCTTGCCGCAGCGGATGTAAATCCGATAAATGCCATCGACACGCTATTCCTCTCCCCGCTTTTGTTTCCTGCACGGCCTTACCACGCGCTGCTCAAAGACGACAAACTGCAATCCGACGACAGCAACAACCCGTTGAATGACTCGATAAAAGCACGGGATTTGTTTTTTGATGAAGTGGCTGCCTTTGGGCAGTTGGACGAAACGCTGAAACAAATCTTTTGGCTGTTGCTGAAAGACGAAGAGGAGTTCATCGCGTTTTTTCGCTTCATCGATTATGCAGGTTTAGCCGAAGATGTGGAGGAGCTTATCCGGCAAAGGTTTCAGGCCGAAATTTGCGAACATGCTGATCTTTCCAACAGGATTTTGGCGCATCCCATTGCGTTGGCTTATTGCCTGGCGCTGATCGATGCCAGCAGCCGCTACTCCATCACGCCGCCCTGGGTGCTGAAAAATTATCCGGAAACGGAGCAAATTATGTTTCAGTTGCGCAACACACCCTGCGTGGGTGGCTGCGCTTATTGCGACAAAGCGCTGGACATTCATCGCGGGCTGAAACGCTTTTTTGGTTTCGATGCCTACCGCAGCTTTGCCGGTGAGCCGCTGCAGGAAAATGCGGTGCAGGCTGCCATCAGCAACAAATCCATTCTGGCAGTATTTCCCACCGGTGGCGGCAAATCCATCACCTTTCAGGTGCCGGCTCTGATGAGCGGCGAAAGCGCCAAAGGTTTAACGGTGGTAATTTCACCCCTGCAATCGCTGATGAAAGACCAGGTGGACAATCTCGAAAAAGCAGGCATCACCGAGGCCGTTACCATCAACGGCTTGCTCGACCCGATAGAGAGAGCCAAATCTTTTGAGCGGGTGGAAGATGGCTCGGCTTCCATCCTTTATATCTCACCCGAATCGTTGCGTTCGCGCACCATCGAGCGGATGCTGCTGGGGCGCAAAATCGTCCGCTTTGTGATAGACGAGGCGCATTGCTTTTCGGCGTGGGGGCAGGATTTCAGGGTGGATTATTTATACATCGGCGATTTTATTAAAAATATACAAGAGAAGAAAAACCTTGCCGACGGCATCCCGGTTTCGTGTTTTACGGCTACCGCCAAGCAAAAAGTGATCGAAGACATCCGCAACTATTTCCGTGAAAAGCTGTCGCTCCATCTGGAGCTTTTCACCTCCAAAGCCTCGCGCACCAACTTGCATTTTAAGGTGTATCAAAAAGGCAACGAAGAAGAAAAATACCAGTCGCTGCGCGATTTGATAGAAGAAAAAAACTGCCCGACCATCATCTATGTGTCGCGTACACGCAAGGCTTATATGCTTGCACAGCGGCTAAGCGAAGATGGTTTTGATG
>SABY01000206.1 GCA_009928785.1 Clostridia bacterium
AGATTATCCTACCAACAAAAGCGGCCTGAAGGATTATCCGCGTTATCCCATTTTCAACAGCAAGAGCGAATCGTATGTCTATTATGATCAGGATTCGGCATACAAGGAAGCCTATAACCGCAAAAGATTTTATTACAACCTAAAACCCTTTACGCTCGAAAGCCTGGTGAATGCCCCCACCGAAAATCTAATTTTCGACGGCTATTTAAACTCCGGCGGCATCTTCCAGCCGGAGGTCAACAAGCCCTTGTCGGTAATGCAGGACTACTCGCTGGGTTTTGAAGTCACCTCACCACCCGAAGGCTATCCGGTGTATAATAACAAAGGTGTATTTACAGATACGGTGCGTCTGACCATGAGCGGCCTTCAGGGTACCGGAACCATCAAATATCTGAATACCACTACCAAAGGACGGGATATGATGTTTTTTCTGGATTCGGTAAAAGCCGTTGTTGATCAGTTTGAAATAGCAGCCCAAATATCGCCTAAGGCGCCATTCCCATCCGTAAAGGGAAAAAATATTGAGGAGCGCTGGTGGCCGTATCAGGATACCATGCTGCTGGCTACCACCGATTCAGCTTTCCGCATGTTTAGTGATAAAGTTAATCACAAAGGGCAACTGGTTTATACGCCCCGCGAGCTTACCGGCTCCGGCACCATGCGGTTTTATGGCGCCACCGCTACTTCCGGTCATTATTTGTATGGCAATGATTATTTCGACAGCGACACACTTAGTTTAAAAATCAGCAGCCTGGATGATAAGCAGATTGCTTTTTCCTCCGACCGCTACAATGCACATGTCGATTTTACCAAAGGCACCGGCTCTTTTGCTGCCACCGACAAGCATTCGCAAATAAACCTCCCGGTGACCCAATACCTTGCTTCCATGGAGCGCTTCGACTGGCATATCAGCCGGAAGGAAATCGTCATGCGCAGCAATGCCACCGGCGGCAGTGCTGGTTTTGATAAACTCAGCTTACGCGAAATGATGGATGCGGTTCCTGATGGCGCCCGGTTGGTATCGACACATCCGCTGCAGGATTCGTTAGCCTTCAATGCTACCCAGGCTGCCTTTAGCCTCGACAGCAATACGCTGGTGGCTACGGGTGTAGAAATTATAAAAGTAGCCGATGCCGCCATTTTCCCCGGCGATGGCAGGGTGAGTGTTAAAGCAAAAGCTGTGATGGCGCCGCTGCGGGCTGCTTCTATTGTGGCCGATACCATTAATAAAATTCATCTTATCAAAAATGCTGATGTCTCGATAGAATCGTGCTATTTCTATCGTGCCAAAGGAACTTATGCTTACAACAACCTGCTGGATGAAGAGCAGATCATCCAATTCGACAACATCTATGTCGATTCAAGCTATCAGACGGTGGCGCAGGGGCAGGTGCTACCGGAGCAAAACTTTATGTTCAGCCCGCAGTGGCAATACCGGGGCACCGTAAACCTCAACGCCCGCAATCCGCTGCTCGACTTCGACGGGGCATTTATGCCCATCCAGGATTGCGATAAAGAACTGGCGCGCTGGGTAAAATTCCGTCAGCGTGTGCAGCCCGACAGCCTGGTGTTTGCAGTGCCCGCGCAACCCGAAGAGTATGCGTATAAAAAACTGTACGCCGGTTTTTTCCATTCCAACGAAGACAACCGTGTGTATCCTGCCTTCCTTTCCCGCCGGGGCTATTACAGCGACACGCTGATGCTGAGGGTGGAAGGAGCCGTAACAGCGCGCAACAAAGGACGCGAGTTTCTCATTGCCGCTCCCGGCGATCTTAAAACACCCCTCAACCTCGATCCGCCAAATCCCTGGATAAGGCTTAACACTGAGCTGTGCCACTTTACCGCCAGCGGGCCACTCAACTTTGGCGCTGACTTCGGCCAGGTGGCGCTGGAGGCTTTCGGCAACATCGATCATTACATCATCCCCGACTCCACGCGCTTTGAAGCATTCTTTACCATCGACTTCCCATTCAAGGCCGAGGCGCTTACGCTGATGTTGCAGGATTTGAACAAAGCCAACACGGCGGGCATCAAGCTTTCGGGAGGCCCGACAGCCATGGCTTACCGTCAGCTCATGGGCGAAGAGCGCGCTACCGAAATCATTTATAACTTATCTACTTTTGGCACCTTGCGACGCATACCGGAGGAGCTGAAGAAAAGTTTGGTGATAAGCGAAGTAACCATGCGCTACAACCCTGCAAGTCGCTCGTTTATCTCCGAAGGGAAAATCGGCGTAAGCATGGTGGCCGGCGAGCTGGTGAATAAATATTTTGATGGTTTTATGGAAATAGTGCGCAAACGCAGCGGCGACATCCTTACCATTTATATAGAAATAGACCGGCGGCAATGGTACATCTTTCAATACAGCGGCAACTTGATGCAGGCCACTTCATCCAACAACGACTACAACACGATGCTCATGGAAGAGGTAAGCAGCCGCAAAAGCAAGGGCGACGAGCAGGGCTACCGCTACATTAACATGCCCACTTCTACAAAAAACAGAATTTTGCGCGCCTGGCGCGCCGACGACACTAACCAAGACGAATAAAATTATGGAATACTATGTACTGATAGTAGCAGGCACCATCACCGCCTTCCTGATCGGGAGCATCCCGTCGGCGGTATGGATAGGCAAGATTTTTTACGGCATCGACGTGCGCACGCAAGGCAGCGGCAATGCCGGCGCCACCAACACCATCCGTGTGCTGGGCGCCAAGGCGGGCATCCCCGTCTTACTGTTCGACATCTTCAAAGGATGGCTGGCGGTGCACCTGGCCGTGTACTTTGCTCCGGAAACCATGAGCGAGCTGGCGATGATACATTTCCGCATTGCGCTGGCTGCCGTTGCGGTGCTGGGACACGTCTTTCCGATATTCGCCGGTTTCAGAGGCGGCAAAGGTATCGCCACTTTGTTGGGCGTCGGCATTGCATTGTATCCTCAGGCGGTGCTGGTGGCAATAGCTGTTTTCGCAATTGTGCTGGCAATAACGGGTTATGTTTCGCTGGGATCCATCACCGCCTCGGTAACTTTCCCGTTTGTGGTCATCATCTTCTTCAACCCGCACTCGTTGTCGCTGCTTTTGCTGGCTGTGATAGTCGGGATTTTCGTCCCGCTGACGCATCACCACAACGTAGAGCGGCTGCTCAAAGGCACCGAGCGGAAGTTTAGCTTCAGGAAGCGGAAGCCGCCGCAGTAAACCCTTGCAGGGTTTCGGCTATTTCTGAACCCTGTCAGGGTTTCGGCAAACGTCAAACAGCCAGACGCTACTCTAAACCCTTGCAGGGTTTCGGCAAACGTCGAACATCGCGGAGCTTCTCTAAACCCTTGCAGGGTTTCAGTAAGCGTCGAACAGCCAGGCGCTTCTTTTAAACCCTGTCAGGGTTTTTACCGCACCACCACCCTTGCCTGGCTTGCTACTCCGTATTCCGGTATTAGCTGAAGCAGATAAATGCCCGGACGCAGGTGTGAAATATCTATGGAGATTTGCTGAGCTCCACTTTCGTAGATGGTAACCGGTATACGATGTACCAGAATGCCGGTGAACGAAAAGATTTGAAGCGAAACCTGTTGCGCTTTTTCCAAATCAAAAGCCACAACAAAACTCCCCTTTGCCGGGTTTGGAAAGACCCGGAGTGCCACAGCTTCCCTGCCCGGATTTTCCGGAGATACCACGCCGAGTGGAGCGGAATCAAACTCATAAGCGCCCATGTCGATGATGGCGACGCCGTTGTGATTGCCGTCCCAGATGCGGTGGTTCATCAGCAGATCGACGGCGGGCAGCAGCAGACCGGTGGTGTCGGCGGTACCGGTATCGATGCAGGGCGACGATTCGCTAAGCGCAAAAGGTGTTGTGCCCGAACCCGTAAAAGCCGGATCAGCATCTATATTTCCTTCGAGCCACTGGATGGAGATGCTGTCGGAGTGCACCACGCCAGCCTCGCCGCCTTCAATATTGCAGTGGCTTACGGTGAGCGTTGCCGGCGAACTCATTTCATTAAAGAATAACTCCGCTGACGCATTATTATAGAGGATGCTATTTGTAAAAGTTGCCGAACTTCCTGTAGACAAATACACGCCACCATCTGTATTGCCGGTGTTGTTGGTCATGGTAATGTTGGTAAAGTTCCCTATGCTGCTATCATATAAGGCTATTGTGCCGCCAT
>SABY01000005.1 GCA_009928785.1 Clostridia bacterium
GCTGGCCGTAGAAAGCAGATGCGTTTGTGTTTCACAAATGGTAGCATCTGTTCCGGCATTGGCAGCAACGGCACGCTGGATGCTCAACTGCATGGCATCCGATACTACCCCGACACATGGGGCATTCTGTTGAGCTGTTAGCGTAAGCGTAACACTTCCCGCTGTTTTGTCGGTAGATCCTGGCGTATAAACCGGATTAGCAATAGCATTGTTGCTAAAAGTACCATCACCACTACTGCTCCAAATAAAGCCCGGCGAATGTGTTACTAATCCGCTAAGCTGATAGGTATCAGTTTCGCAGATACCGGCATTAGCACCTGCATTTACTTCAGCGACTTTAATAATCGTCAGCAATCGGCTGTCGGAAGCATTAAGAGCGCATGGCGAAATAGGTGCTGTGGTAAGCGTAAGCTGCACCGAGCTGTTATTGATATCGGCTGTGCCGGGCGTGTAAACCGGCTTGAGTGTGGCAGGATTGGAAAAGGTGCCAGTCCCGGAAGTGCTCCATAGCACACCCGAGTAGCTGGTGCCCGAAGCATCAGAGAGTGTAATGTTTTGCCCTGCGCAAATGGTGGCATCAGCGCCAGCCTGTGCAATGGGGTTATCCTGAATGGTAAACGGAATGGTTCCGGTAGTGGCCGTGGCACAATATGGCAATGGCGAGAGGGTGAGGGACAGTGTGAAAGTTTTGTTTTGACGGTCTTGCACGCCGGGGTAGTATTTGGGATTTGTAATGATCTTGCTATTAAAAGTTCCGTCACCACTGGTGCTCCAGTTGATGGTTCCATAGTTTTGAATGGTAGCATTTAGTTGCGTAAAAGCATCTGTAACACACATGTTACCGCTATTTCCATAGGAGATAATATCGGGGAGTTGTATCAAATTGATGCTGACATTTTTGGTGGCTGATCCGCAATTCCCAAGTGCAAAGGCGTTGAGCGTAACAATTACACCTTCATTATCGCGGTCTTGTGGTCCGGGAAAATAATTGGTGATAAAGGTCGTGGGGCTTGAAAAAGTACCATCGCCTTGCGTTGTCCAAAGTATCGAGCTATAGTTGGTGGCAGATCCATTAAGGGGAACCGATTGATTTTCGCAGTAGGTTTTGTACGATGGGCCACTGGCTGTGGGTCCCGGGACGTAGGTAACATGCATGGCATCGCACACCGTTGCTACACAAGGATTGATAGCTTGGGAGCAGAGCGTCAGGGTGGCGCCGTCCTGAAAGTCGTCGCCGGCACCAAAATATTGTGTTGTAAGACTTGTTGGTGATGAGAAGGTGCCATCACCGTTGGTAGTCCATTGCACTGTGCCGGTGTATTGTGCAGTTGCCTGCAATATTACATTTTCGTTGGTGCAAACGGTTTTATCAACGCCTGTGTTAACAACAGGAAGTCGAAGAATGGTAGCAACAAGATTGTCGGAAGCCACATCATCGCAAGGATTTAATGGCAAGCCAGTGAGCGTGAGTACGACCTGGCCATTTACATTATCGAGTGTTCCGGGAGTATAGGTTGTTCCCAGCGCCGAATTATTAGCAAAAGTACCGTTACCACTGGTGGTCCAAAGTGTGGCTATTGTATTTTCTGATGTTCCGTTGAGTTGCAATACGGCATTGGCGCATACTGAAGAATTGTTACCGGCATTAACCACAGGGTCGGAATTGACCAAAACAGTAAGGTCGTGATTGGATTGTAATCCTCCATCTGTTACCGTGAGATGATATGTTGTGGTTTCGAGGGGCGAGGTAGGAGGAGGAAACTGGGTAGAATAATTAAAACCCGGAGGGTTAGACGACCAGTTGAAGGAGTATGGCCCGCCAGAACCTATAAATTCGTTGCCTTGCAGCACAAGTTGGTTGCCTTCGCATACCGGATTGGCTGACGAAGAAATATAAAAATCAATATTTTCGAGCGCCTGCATATTTATTACACGCGACAAACCCAGAGGACCCCACTTTTCTTTTGATGGATAGGTAGGGTCGTATGCAACTACATCAACCAGGTAGTCCTTCATATTTTCAAAGGAGAATACTTTGAAGGTGATAATTTCATTGGGTGCAAAGCCATCTTTCTGCGGAGTTGAGTAGTCGTCGCCATTCAGCGCAAAAACAATCCCTGCCGTATCAGGCCAATAAATAGCACCACCACATTTCAAGTCGCCATTAGAATCGTGATAAAAACCTCCGATGTAATCGTTTTGTGCCAATGGAATATTATTGATTCGTGGGTTAGCCTGTAAAGCGATTATGATACCATGTATGTTTTCGGCAGGTGTTGGGTTGTCCCAAATGGGTGGAAACCCGTTTTCCCCACCTCTTTCCGGATTATAATTTTCTTTCAACTCCTCCAGTATTCGCTGGCTTTCAGGCGACGGCGTAAAGCGAATCTGTTGGTCGGGGGCATCGGATTGTCCCATTGCCATGCCCGCCCCCACAAAGGGTTGCAGAAAAATTAACAAAAGTCCTGTTAAAACAACACGACCTGCTTGTTGTAAAAAGTTTCGTTTCATAATTTAAAAATTTAAAGTTTGTAAATTGGCGCTTAATGGTTTTTTTTGAGCAGTTTTTCGTCGTATAAAACGATAAAATAAAAGAAGCAAACTTTTGAAAGTTTGCAGCTTTACACTACAGTTTTTGATGAAGTATCCACCCAGTTTTATGTTTCGTTCCCGATGGCAAAAGTATTATTTTTTCTTAAAAACATCAGAAGCATGAAATTTTTTATTAACACATCGCTTTTTGTACCATTTTACCTGCAAAATATTGAAAATCTGTTGGAATCATTTTTAGATTTAATTAGGACAAAACATACCTTAATACAATTTTTAGCCAGCTAATCCGACAAATTTCCCTAAAGCTGCCTGGATGCAAAGAGTTATCAAACCCCATCATTTTTATCCGATTAAGTTTCTAAAATTTTCCGTCATACGTATTTTATAAATGCAAATATTTTGTTAAAAAAAATACCCTTTTTCTATGCAAAATATCAGAGGAGAGTAAGTTGGTATGTAAACATTTAAATGATTCATCGCTTGTGAAAAAAGTGGCCTCACCAAATGAAATAGTACTTTCGCGGGCGCAATATGAACATGAAGTTGATCATACGGAAAATGCTGGTGTGGCGCTTACGTTACGTCAAAGACCGGCAACTGGTAATATTTCTCAGCCTTCTCATCGGTGTACTTACCGGTGTTGCGGCCATTGTGCTCAAAAATCTGGTGCATTACACACATTTTTTTATGACACATGGCTTCGATTTCAAAGAAGAAAATTATATGTATCTGGCTTACCCGACGCTGGGGATAACGCTGACGGTGCTTTTTGTGCGCTACGTTATCCGCGACAATCTGGGGCATGGCGTAAGCCGGGTATTGTATGCCATTTCGCGCAACAAGGGCAAGTTGAAGCCGCACAACACTTTTTCGTCGATGATAGGAAGCTCACTCACCATTGGCTTTGGCGGCTCGGTAGGGTTGGAGGCGCCGGTAGTGCTCACCGGTTCGGCCATAGGAAGTAATTTGGGGCAGTTGTTCAGGCTCAATCACAAAACCGTGTCGTTGCTTATCGGCTGTGGCAGCGCGGGTGCTATCGCTGGCATTTTCAAAGCTCCTATTGCCGGGGTTGTATTCGCCATCGAAATATTGATGCTCGACCTCACCATGACTTCGCTTATCCCACTGCTGTTGGCTGCAGTGACCGGCGCCACGGTTGCGTTTTTCCTGCTGGGAAACGATGTGTTGTTTTCATTTCAGGTCAGCACACCTTTTCTTTTACACGACATTCCTTTTTACATCCTTCTGGGAATTATCTGTGGATTGGTTTCGCTCTACTTTACCCGCGCTGTAACGCGCATTGAAGGACAATTTAAACGCATCCGCAATACATGGTTTCGCATTGTGGCTGGTGGCGCCTTGCTGGGCTTACTTATTTTTATCTTCCCATCTCTCTTCGGTGAAGGCTATGAAGCGCTCGAAGATGTGCTTACCGGCAATGGTGAAAGCATTATCAACCAAAGTATTTTTAGCGGCTTCATCGAAAACCATTGGCTTTTCCTGTTGCTGCTGTTGCTAATTTTATTTTTTAAAGTAATAGCCACAAGCACCACCACCGGCGTAGGTGGCGTGGGAGGTATTTTTGCCCCTTCGCTGTTTATGGGCGGCATCACCGGGTTTTTTACCTCCCGCCTTATCAACACACTACCCTCAATCTCGGTTTCCGAAAGTAACTTTTCATTGGTAGGCATGGCCGGTATCATGGCGGGTGTCATGCACGCTCCACTCACCTCTATATTTCTTATAGCCGAAATCACCGGAGGTTATGAACTTTTGCCGCCATTAATCATCACTTCCGCTATCTCTTATCTTACCATCATTTATTTTGAGCCACATTCCATTTACAACAAACGGCTGGCTGAGCGCGGTGAGCTTTTTACACACAACAAAGACAAGGCGGTGCTTTCGCTGATGAATGCCCGCAAGCTTATCGAAACAAATTTTATCAGTATCCATCCCGATGCTACCCTGGGCGAGCTGGTAGATGTAATTGCCAAATCCACCCGAAATCTTTTTCCGGTGGTAGATGACAAGGATAATTTTGCCGGACTTATCATAATGGACAAAATCCGCGACATCATTTTTAAGCCTGAATTGTATGAAACCACCCGCGTGCGCGATCTTATGGTGATGCCAGAAGTTACCGTTAATCCTGATGAAGTAATGGAAGAAGTGGTGCAGAAGTTTCAGAAATCGGGCAAATTTAATATTGCCGTACTCGCCGAGGGGAAATATTTAGGCTTTATCTCACGCGCCAATGTTTTCTCGGCCTATCGTCATTTGCTTAAAGAATTTTCTGACGACTGATTTGTGCCTTCCAGGAGTGAATTTTAGTTTTTTTATTAATAAAGGAGCAACTGCTCTGCTTCGCCTGCTGTGGCTACCGGAGCCTGACATTGCTGGCCGCTGCAAACAAATATCCTTAAATTGCCGTCGGGAGCGCGACCGTGGAAGATCGGTACAGCGCTTTCGTCATTCACTCTGAAAACCATTTTTGCAGGATAGGAGTCCTGATAGAGTGCATCAGCGACAGCCGCCGGTTCATCGGCGCTAACTACCACTTCATAAAAACTGTTGAGATGGTAAAAATAAACGATTGCCCAGTTGGCAAATGATGCCGGATGCGCTTGAATGTGTTCGGTCAGGCTGCGGGTCATCGAGGCAGCAATAGCAGCATATTTTCTATTGCCGTCGATAGCAGCAAGTTTGAATAAAACCATGGCCATCACCGAATTGGAAGAAGGAATCACATTGTCGAAAAGTTCCTTTTTGCGCGCTACCAAATCACGGCTGCTGCTGTGGGTAAACCAAAACATACCATCGGCAGAGTCGTAAAAATGCTGCAACGCATATTCGGCCAGCTTGCGGGCATACACAAGCCACACTTCGTCGCCGGTAACCTGAAACAGCTCTAAGGCAGCATCGGCCATACCGGCGTAATCTTCCAGAAAACCATTGATGGTGGCTACACCTTTTTTATAATTGTGCGAGAGGCGGCCATCGGGCTGGGTCATTTTACTGTGGATAGTTGTGGCCGCATTAACAGCAGCTTCAAGATAGCGTTTGTCGTTCGCCATCACCGAGAGCTGCGCCATCGCCTTTATCGTCAGGGCATTCCATGAGGTGAGCGATTTGTCGTCCAACGCCGGAGGTGTGCGTTTGCTCCTTGCCTTTAGTAATTGAATCCGTGCCTTGTTCAGCGTTTCTCCAAACTGATCTTTATCAATACCTTTTTTGTTGGCAAATTCCTCGACTGACCATGGACGCACCAGAATATTTTTACCATCCTCCCAATAACCTTGCTCATCTATACCGTAAAACTCGGCTACTAAACCCGAATCTTCATCCACCGACTCATCAAATTCCTGCCGCGTCCACACATAATATTTTCCTTCTTCGCCTTCGCTGTCAGCATCGAGCGCCGAATAAAACATGCCTTCGGGCGAAGTGAGTTCGCGCAGGATAAAGTCGGCGGTTTCGGTGGCGACGGTCAGATATTCATTTTTTCCGCTGTAGCGGAATGCCTCAGCATACACGGTGATGAGCTGTGCATTGTCGTAAAGCATCTTTTCGAAATGGGGAATTTTCCATGCGGCATCCACCGAATAGCGCGCAAAACCGCCACCCAACTGGTCGTAAATTCCTCCTGCGGCCATGCGATCGAGTGTAAGCAACAAATGATTTTTATACCTGGTGTCTTTTGAAAAATGCGCCCAATGCTGCAAAAGCCGCAGGGTGTCGGCCATAGGAAATTTTGGTGCGCCGCGGCTGCCGCCATTTAATGCATCAGCATTTTTCATAAAACTTTGCATGGCGCCTTCTAAAACTTCTTTTCTAAAGGTGTCTTCATCGCCCACAGGTTGTATGATGTCGCTTTTGTTGATGCCATTCAAAATCTGATCGGCCTGCTCCAACAGCAAATCGCGGCTGTCGGCGTAAAGCTTCACAATATTTTTTAAAAGCTCTTCCCATTGTTCAGGTCGGAAATAGGTGCCACCATAAAAGGGGCGCCCATCGGGCAGGGCAAAACAATTGAGTGGCCATCCGCCGCTGCCGTGTAGCAATTGTACAGCATTCATATAAACTGCATCCACATCGGGGCGCTCCTCGCGGTCCACTTTTATACAAACGAAATGCTCGTTCATCAAAGCGGCCAGGTGTTCGTTTTCAAAAGTTTCGTGTTCCATCACATGGCACCAATGGCAAGCCGAGTAGCCAATGCTGATGAGGAGCATACGGTCGAGATTACGGGCTTTTTGCAGCGTTTCATCGTTCCAGGCGTGCCACTGCACCGGATTGTGCGCGTGCTGCAAGAGATAAGGACTCGATTCGGCTATCAAAGCATTGGTGTGGCGGTGGGTGAGAGGTTTCATTGTTTTTATTTTATTATTAAAACAAACAACCGTTGCATGGTGGAAATGTTCGGTCAGGCTGTTGATAAATAAAAAGGCGCTGCACTGCTGCAACGCCTTTTGAATATAATGTCGTTTTCGCTTTAGCGGAAAATTACCTTACCACCAATCGGCGAACCCATTGGTCGTTGCCGGCATCGATTATTACCAAATAAACGCCGGGCTGAAAATCTTTGAGATTGATGTTGTGCGTAAAGCGGCCTTTGCTGGCTTGAAGTTCATTGCTGCTCCACATTGGGTTACCGGCTCTGTCGGTGATGCTGATGGTAACTTTTTCGGCGTTGTCAACATCAAAAAACACCTGCACATTGTCGGTTGCGGGATTAGGAAAAAGCCCGATAGCCTTCTCGTCAGTAGCATTGTCAGTAGCTTGTGGCCAGGGTTGCGCGGTGTCCCAGAGTAAAAATCCGGTGGGTGTAAAAGGTCCCATGCCACGCATTCCGGCTCCGTTTCCGCGGCCATAGCCCTGCCCCTGCCCATTCATGCGGTTGCCTGCTCCGTAGCCATTGCCATTTCTCCCGTTGCCATTGCCATAGCCCATGCAATTGCCGTCACCACGCTGGCGGCCATTTCCGCGTCCGCCATAGTTTACGGCGGCAGGGCGGTAGTTGTCGAGAATGCTGGTGATGGCATCGAAATAGTTGTCGGCAATTTCATCGGCTTCCAGCCGCAAATCCTGGATTTTTGTACGGTTTACGCGCATCTGCTGGCGCTCGGCAAGGGTAGGCGGATTGTTGTTGTCGATCATCTGCTGGCGTTGCTCCCAGTTTAGGTTTTGCAACGATTGAAGCTGGGTACGGATTTCTGCAATCCTGGTTCGGTCGGCCTGCGAAAGTTGCTTGTCGAAAGCATCGCGCTCGGCGCTAAGCTCCTGCAGAAGCTCCTGGTTTGGGCAATTCCCCTGGTTGTAGCCATACGGACAGTTTCCAAAATTTTTTCCCGGTCGGTTTTGGGCTTCGGTGTTGGTTACACCGACAACCATCATTGCAATTGCAATCAAAAAAACTTTACTTTTCATTGTATTTAATTTTTAAAAGGTTATTGAAATCGTTTGTTGGTTTGACAAGACAAGTCGTGGATTTATTCCAATATTAAAATCCAAATCCTATTCTAATTCCAGTTGCGATGGCGTGGCCCCCGTTCGGATGGCGGCCCCCGGTGTCCGCGTCCTTGCATGTTGCCACGAAAATTTTGATGTGCATTTTTTATCCACTCCAGTTGTTCGTTGGTAAGATATGGCTGCAACTCATCGATCATCTGTTGGTGCATTTGCTGCATATTCTGTCGCGACTGCATTATATTCTCGTCGGCAAGCTGGGCATATTTCTCCAGGATAGGTTCTATTTGTCTGGCTTGCTGCGGATCAGGATTGATGCCCTGAATCATGCGGTGTCTGAAAAAGTTGTAGCTGCCCTGGTTCACAAAGGTGTCGAGGCGATTCCTTGTAATTTGCGCATTGGTCAGAAACCCGATGACAAAGCCGATGAGCAGAGTAGTTATGATAATAATGATGGATTTGGTTTTCATATAAAAAAGCTATTAAGGATTGTAAAGAATAAAATCAGAAAGGTAAGCAGGCTGCAACTGTTCCACCCCCAGCAGCGTGTCGAGGGAGAAGGTGTTGCTGCCGGCCAGTGCTACGAGTAGCAGGATGACGGCTGCTGCCAGCAGCGGAAGCGCCACTCGTTTGAAGGCAAAAGCGATTCCTTGCGAAAAGGTTTCTTCCTGCAACTTTTCGAGGCGGCTCATCACCCGTGTGGCAAAAAATGGACGGAACGGCAATGCGGCTTGCCCTACTATCAGGTGCAGATTTCGTAGCTTTTCGGCTTCAGCCTGCAGCGCTTCGTCGGCCTGTAGCCAGGTTTTGAGCTGATGATGCTCGGCATTCGTCAACTCCCGGTTGAAGGAATCCATGAGCAATTGCAATTTTTTCTTTTCCATGATTATTCGATTATATTTTTCAACAAATCTTTTAGTTTTTCCTGTGCCCGCGCCAGTCGCGAAAGCACCGTTCCCTGCGGCACCTTGAGTATTTGTGCTGCTTCGCGGGTAGAATAGCCTTGCAACATGCGTAATACTACCACACTTCTGAATTTCGGCTCCAGCTTTTGCAACGCCTGATGCACCAGTTCGCGCGTATCGCGTTGCCCGGCTTCATCTATCGTGTCGCCTATTGCAGCCAGTCCCTCATCGTTGTCAGTTTTGGTAAAGAACATCCGGTGGCGTTTTCTGCTTTTCAGCTCATTGAGCGAAAGATTGATGGCAATGCGTGTGAGATAGGTTGCTAACGCCGCCTCGCCCCTGAAATCGTCGATGGCGCGATAAAAACGGATAAATACATTTTGGCCTACATCATCCGCGTCGTCGCCCACACCCAGCATTCCGTTGACAGTAGCGGCAACCACCGACTCGTAGCGGTGCACCAACTCGCCAAAGGCCGCGTGATCGCCATGCTTCACCTGCTCAATTAGCTTCTGATCGCTGATTTCATTCGTCGTTGCCAAAGTTTTATTCAATATTTACTGGTTTGACAGCCGAAAGGTAGTATTTATTCCGGTACTGAAAAAAACAACTCCTCATTTCATCATCTGAATAGTGGTGGCTGCTAATTGTTTTTTTACAATACATTTGCCCCCATTATTGAAATTGCACGATGATAAAAGCATGCATTCTTTATATTAGCCCGCAGGATACCGAGCTCCTCGAAGAACAATTTCACCAGCTTTTTGGCGGCAGCAGCTATATTCATCTGCGGCACCCGGTTTCCATACAAGAGGTAGATTTTATCAATAAAAAACAGATAGTAATTATTTCTGCAGTGCAGTATTCTATGGCACTCGACGAAGATTTTGCGCTTTTTCTTTCGCGGTGCCCATCCACAACATTGTCGGTATTGGCCGCAAGTGAATCAAATAATGGTTCTCATTTATCTACCCTCAGGTTCGATCTTGTAATCGATACCACCAAAGGCTTGCTTGCAATAGGTAAAATGATACAGCGTACCGATAAATCGGTTGCAGAAATCGAAAGTCTGCGCGCCACCCGACGGCGGTACAAATCGGTGTTGAATAGCCTGCATGGTTGCCATTTTATTTGTAATAACGACAGCGACTGGACTATGCACGAACTTAGCCCCATGTTCGAGGAAATAACCGGTTATGCGGTGGATGATGTTATCCTCAACAAACGACTTACCTATTCCGATCTCATATTTCCTCAGGATCGTGAAAAAGTATGGTTGCATATTCAGCAAGCCATTTGGCAACGTAAGACCTATAAAGTAGAGTACCGGCTGAAAACTGCCGGCGGACAAACAAGGCACATTCTCGAAACAGGTTTTACAGACCAGTCCAACGGCGATGGTTTGGTAATAGAAGGGGTGCTGATAGACCTCACCCATACAAAGCGGCTGGAAGTGCAGCTTACAACCGTAAAAAACATCATGCTCTTATCGCACAATGCGCTTAGCCTCCCCGAACTCATCGAACTCATTAAAAGAGAACTTGCCATTGTATTTCACGATTGTAGTTTAAATGTTGCATTTTACGATCGGTCGGCAAAATCTTTTATGGTACCCATGACAGCAGGAAGCGAAGCATATTTCAGTAAGCTGGCTATCGACAAAACACTTGATTCAATGGTCGTTTTGCGCAAGCGCAGCCTCATGTTTACAAGTAGTGAGATTTTAAAACTAAAACGACAGGGAAAACTGAGACGCGATCATCCTGTACCAAAGGCTTATATTGGCGTGCCGCTAACCATCGACGGAAAAGTACATGGCATTATTAGCATCCAAAATTTTGATAACGAACTATCTCTGGATAAAGCCGATCTAAGCATGACGGAATTTATAGCCGTACAAATTGCTGCTGTTATGATTCAAAGATTAGCAACAGACCAAACCGGCTTACTGATAGATACCTTAGAGCAAAACCCGGAGGCAATACTTGTGATCGACCTTGAAGGACGCATTGTATATGCTAATCAAAATGCTTTGCTGAAAGCAGGATTGACACAGAAGAAGATCATCGGATCGCTGCCCGCCATATTGGATGCCGAACACAATAGCAGGGAGCAAGTGAATCAAATTTGGGAGACATTGAAGCAACATAAGCAATGGGAAGGGGAGTTTCAGAATAAAAATGCCGAGGGCAACATTTATTGGGAATTTGCTCTGATAAAACCTTTGAAAGATTATCAGGCTAATGTAACCCACTATATTTATGTGCAGGAGAAGCTCACCGAGCGCAAGAATACCGAAGCCGAACTAATTGTTGCCCGCCGCCGTGCCGAAGAAAGCGACAAACTCAAAACCGCCTTCCTTAGCAATATGTCGCACGAAATACGCACGCCCATGAATGCCGTAATAGGTTTTGCCGAGATGCTTGCGAATGAGCAATATTTGCCTCAGGATCATGACGAATTTGTGAAACTGATCCTCGAAAACGGTCACAAGCTGCTCAACACCATCGACGAAATTATCGACATAGCCAAAATCGAGGCGGGGCAATTTAGCATTGAATCCGCCAAGTGCTCAGCCAATAAAATACTATATGATAATTACTATATCCTGAAGTCGTTGCAGCAGAAATATGAGAAAGAAAATCTGAAACTTATTTCCCGTCAAAATCGTGAAAACGAGAATGTGTTATTTATTTCCGATGCCCATCGCATCAATCAGGTAATGACCAATCTGATAGAAAATGCCTTGAAATACACTTTTGAAGGGTTTATCGAATTGGGATATAAATTGCTACGCCAGGAAGGAACCGAGTATATTTGTTATTATGTAAAAGATAGCGGTACAGGCATTTCCGGCGATCGAACCGGAATCATCTTCGACCGGTTCAGGCAGGCATCCGAAAATTATATCAGCACACAAAGTGGCAATGGACTGGGGCTGGCCATTTCGCGCAATGTAGCACACCTCATGGGCGGCGATCTGCGGGTAGAATCCACATTAGGAAAAGGCTCAGTATTTTATTTTATGCTGCCTCTCAAGCGTGCCAAAGTTGAGCAGGATCAGTCGTTTATCCCCGAACCCAAGTCAGACGTGGGCACTGCCTCCTATCCCGACAAAACTGTGCTTATAGCCGAAGATGAAGATTCTAACTTCACGTTGTTGGAAGTAATGCTTCAGAAAACAAAAGTGAAAATTCATCGCGCATACAACGGAAAGCAAGCTGTAGATTATGTATTAGGTGGAAATAATGTTGACCTGGTACTCATGGATGTGCGTATGCCATTGATGAATGGCTATCACGCTACAGAACACATCAAAGCCTTCAACCCAAAACTCCCTGTAATTATTCAGACTGCCTTTGTAATGACCAACGAACGCGATACAGGCCTGGCAGCCGGATGTGACGAATACCTTCCCAAACCCATCCGCGCCAACGACCTCTACCGGTTGTTGAAAAAGTTTTTGTAGGGTTATCAACCAACAAATTCCAACTCGCAACAAATTCCAACTTTCAACAAATTCCAACTCGCAACAAATCAAATCCCCAACAAATCCAAAAATTAAAAAATCCAATAACCAAAATCATTACGGGGTTCTGAATTTTGGTTTTTGGAATTTATTTGTCCTTTGGGATTTGGTTTTTATAAAAGCATGTCCGCTTCACAGGCACCCGCCATTTACTGTCCATTTTATTAATAAGTTTTTTTTATAACCAATAGCCCCGTTCCTTCATCTGATGAAACGGGGCTATCTAAAAGTGCTGAAGCTCTTGGCTTATAGAACTGGCGGGTTATACGTCAATTTTAGCGTAGCGGGCGTTCTTTTCTATAAACTCGCGACGTGGGGGCACTTCGTCGCCCATGAGCATCGAAAAAATGCGGTCGGCCTCGGTACCGTTTTCGATGGTTACCTGTCGCAGGATTCTGAAGGCAGGATCCATGGTTGTGCTCCAAAGCTGCTCGGCGTTCATCTCTCCCAAACCTTTGTAGCGTTGTATGTGAATTCCTTTGCCCTCACCGTCTGCCGACCATTCTTTGGTGATACGGGCACGGTCTTCTTCGCTCCACGAGTAGCGTTCCTCTTTGTTTTTGCGCAGCAGATAAAGTGGCGGAGTGGCAATATAAACGTAGCCGTGCTCGATAAGCTCTTTCATGTATCTGAAAAAGAAAGTGAGTATTAATGTGGCAATATGGCTTCCGTCCACATCGGCATCCGTCATAATTATCACCTTGTGATAGCGCAGCTTGTCGAGGTTGAGCGCTTTGGAATCGTCATCGGTGCCGATGGAAATGCCCAAGGCAGTAAATATATTTTTGATTTCCTCGCTATCAAAAACTTTGTGTTGCATGGCTTTTTCTACGTTCAGAATTTTTCCGCGCAGCGGCAGGATAGCCTGGAATTTGCGGTCGCGTCCTTGTTTGGCGGTGCCACCGGCTGAGTCGCCCTCTACCAGATAAATTTCGCACAGCGCCGGGTCGCGCTCCGAGCAGTCGGAGAGTTTGCCGGGCAGGCCGGTGGAAGAAAGCACATTTTTGCGCTGCACCAGCTCACGTGCCTTGCGGGCAGCATGGCGCGCCGTGGCAGCTAATATTACTTTGTTGACGATGGTACGCGCCTCACGCGGATTTTCTTCCAGATAATGGTTTAACGATTCGCTCACCATCATATCCACAGCTCCCATCGCATCACTGTTTCCCAGCTTGGTTTTGGTTTGTCCTTCAAACTGTGGCTCGGCAACTTTTATCGAAATGATGGCGGTAAGTCCTTCACGAAAATCGTCGCCGTTGATATCGAATTTTAATTTTGCCAACATGCCCGACTTGTCGGCGTAAGATTTGAGGGTACGGGTTAGTCCGCGGCGAAATCCCGCCAGGTGGGTGCCCCCTTCGTGCGTGTTGATGTTGTTGACATAGCTATGCAGATTTTCTGAAAAAGAAGTGTTGTATTGCATGGCTATTTCGATGGGCATGTCATTTTTCTCTCCTTCGATGGTGATGGGGTTGGGCATCAGCCGTTCGCGTGTAACGTCGAGGTAATCGATAAAGTCGGCCAGGCCGCGCTCGGAGTGAAAAGATTCGGAAGGGTAATTTCCCTCCTCATCGGTGGTGCGTTCGTCGGTGAGGGTAAGGGTGATGCCTTTGTTAAGGAATGATAGCTCACGCAAACGGGAAGCCAGAATGCTATATTCGTAAATGGTGGTGTTAAAAATGGTGTCGTCGGGTATAAAAGTAATCTGAGTGCCTGTATTATCGCTGGTGCCAATTACTTCTACATCTTTTTGCGGTATGCCTTTGCGGTATTCCTGTCGGAAAATTTTCCCTTCGCGGTATATCGTTGCTACCAAAACGTTGGAGAGGGCGTTTACACACGAAACGCCGACGCCATGCAATCCGCCGGAGACTTTGTAGCTGCCCTTGTCGAATTTACCACCTGCGTGCAACACGGTCATCACAACCTCAAGTGCCGAGCGGTTTTCTTTTTCATGGAGGTCGGTAGGGATGCCACGTCCGTTGTCGATAACGGTGATGGAGTTGTCGGTATGAATGAGCACATCAATTTTGTCGCACCAGCCGGCCAGTGCCTCATCGATGGAGTTGTCGATTACTTCGTAAACCAGATGGTGTAAACCTCTGGTGCTAACATCGCCGATGTACATCGCCGGACGTTTGCGCACGGCTTCAAGCCCTTCGAGAACCTGAATTTTATCTGCTGAATAATTCTGTGAAGACAAATTTTTTTCTTCTGCTGTCATAATTATTGAATTGGAAAAATGATCTGAAAATTTCATGCAAAGGTAAACAATACCCTGCTAATAGTCACTATTTTACAGCCCTCGCAACGTTAACTTATCAACAATTCTTTGTTAATTCCCTGCCAATTTCTTTCATTGTTTTTTATCAAAATGAAAAGGTGAATCCACCCATCACATTGATGCGTTGTGAAGGGTATTGATAATAACGGGAATAGCGTGTGGATGTAACGTTGTTGAGCTGCACAAAGGCGGCAATTTTTTCGCTATGGCGATATTCTGCACCAAGATTCAGATCGACGTAAGCTTTGTTATGATCGATGATCAGCATCTTTTCTTTTCGTGTCTGTACATAGGTTTTTGAATTGTAAAACAATTCGCCACTCAGCGTAAGTTTCTTGCCAATGTTGTAATGCGCCAGCAATGCTGCTTCCAGCGCAGGCTTGTGCCAGGGTTTGGCTTGTGTGGCCGGTTTGTAGTCGCGATAAGCGCCACGCAGCAGCACATCCAAACGCGCTCCCTGCTGCGTGTAACCCATCTCCAGACTTACCGTTGTAACCTGCGTATCGTCGTAGATGCCGGTAAATTTATTGCCAAAATTAGCTGGCACCTCCGGACTGTAAGCCGCTATGATGTCATTATTATAATAAAGCATGTTGTCGATGGAAGCATACGACACGCTAAAGTTGTAATTGAAAAGCTGGTCGATTTTTCCTGTTACCCCGCCACTGATGTCGTAGCTCGTACTGGTAAATCCCAGCGGAAACAAAGGATCGACCCAGGGATTTTCGTTGATAATTTCCTTAAAACTATTGCGATGCAAACCGCCGGAAATAGCAGCATAAAATGTAAGAAAGTCAGGAATAACCTGATAATCGGCGCGCACGTCGGGGTAAGCATAAAATTTGGATGCCGAATCGGCTGCCAGCGCTCCTGTTACGCCCAGGCGCAATTGCAGATAGCCCATGTGCAACCTGATGTAGGGCGTAAGCGAAAGTGCCAGCGCGCTGCCGGAATTGAGGCTGTCGGTGTTGTGATAATAATCCACCGATAAATCAACGCCCAGCTCCTGGTTTTCGACAAAGTCGAGAAATTGGGTTTGGGAATTGTAATTGGCTTTGGTGCCGATATTCAGCTCGTTGGTTTCGTTGAGGTTGTTGAGATGGTAAAAATGAAGTCCCGCATCAAAGTTCTTTTTGCTTCGACGCTGCTGGATGGTAGCCAGCGAAAATTTACCACCAATCATCGAATAACGTTGACGCAGCTCCTCGTCGCTCAGCGGATACAGCGTATCGTCAGCAGGTTTGTAACCATAGTAATGCACCACATCGCGCTGGTAATTCAATTTCCCGTCGATTACGTGCTTACGCAAATAGCGCGAAGCATACAGGCCTATGTTGTTGTGGCTGAAGCTGCTGGTTCCGTAGTCGTCGATATCGCCAGCCGACGAAAAATGCCTTGCATGAAAACCGATGGCATAATCGCCGGAGCTAAGGCTGTTGGTAAAAAGTTCGACATACGGCGTAGTATAATTCCCAAAACCGGCGCGCAAATAGTTGCGGTGGAGTTCATCAGGGATGTTGATGTCGATGAGCGCCGGCTTTATGGGTGTAATTGTAAAATCGGTGGTAGCTGCCTGGCTGGTGATGCTGTAGTTCATCGGCGGTAACGAAATGGCGGTGTCGGGCATCACTGGCTGCGCATTAATTTTTACGGCGTCGCCGATGCTTGGCTGATAAGGCGCAATGATGGTCACCTCCTGGTTTTGTGCCTGCACACTTATCGTCACCACCAGTATTAATAATATTAAAAAATGCCTTGATATTTTCATTAATGCAGCGTTACGATTTTTGAAATTTTTGTTTTGGAATTTATTTGGCATTTGGAAATTGTGTATTGGAATTTCTTTTTATCATATTATCAACTTTCCCGAACCGCAACTGCCTATCGGCCTCTGTTTTTCTTTGGATTTTTATCTGTGGGTGCCGTATCGCTGGCAGGTACAGTATTATCAATTTGCCGGAGCTTTTGAGCGGCTTCGGCTTTCAGGTCTTCGCCGGGGTAGTTGTCGATAATGCTTTGCAGGGTTTGCCGTGCCTGAAATTCATTATCGGTGGCAGCATAAATTTGGGCCAGCATGATAAATCCTTTTGCCTTCCAGTATTCTTGTGCGGGATAGTCGTTGGAAAGTTCAAAAATTAAATTTTCTGCTTTCGCAAAATCTTTCTTTCTGAATTGAATTTCTGCCAGCAGATATTTGGCTTCGGCTCCTTGTGTCCCATCAGAGAGCGTCACAGTTTTTTCGAGCGCCGGAGTGGCGGTTTGCAGATCATCGTTTTTCCAGGCACTCACACCGATTATATAATTGGCTTCCGCCAGCAGTGCGGGGTCTAAGTTTCCATTTTTCAGCAGCCGGTTTGCAGCCTGCATAGCTTCGGCAGGTTGTTGCAGTGTGCTGTACGCCCGCATTTGCCCCACCTGAGCCGTGGTAACATTGGCCGGGTTGTCGGCCAGGTTTTCGAGTTGCCGGTAATTTTCGAGCGCTGCGTCCGTATTGCCTGCCTCTTGGTTGAGGAGCGCTGCCTGTAGGAGGGCATGCTCGGTGTAACGCGATTTGGGCGCTTGCGCAATGCGCTGGTAATCCGGTAGCGCAGCCTCACGGTTGCCGAGTTTCATGTTGCACTCCGCACGAAAATAGATGGCATTAATAACAAAAGCTCCATTGGCAAATTCCTCAAGATAAGTATCCAATGCCTTCACCGCATTTTCGCAGCGGCCGCTCATGTAAAGGTTTTCGGCGTTGATCCACGTGAGCGAATCCTGCTCGCTGGCCGTTACACTGGCAAAGGGAACTGTATTAGCATATTGAAAATAGGAACCGATTTCATTTTTATCCATATAAATATTTCGGATGGTGGCCAGGGCTTCGCGCGCTTCGTCGGTGCCCGGGTAGTCGGCTACCAGTTTTTTGAGGATTTGCAGCGCTTCATCGTAGCGGCTCTGATTGTAATGCACCAGCGCACTTCGTTGCAGCGATTTTACCATATAATTGCTGTTGGGAAATTTGCGAATCAGATCATCAAAGCGTGTCAGCGCCTGGTTGTAGTTATTTGCCAGCAGATAGGTTTCGGCCATTTCGTAGTAGGCGTCGTCCTGAAAGTTGGAGGAAGGATATTTCTGAATGAGTTCGCTCAACGTCGAAAGTTTTGCCTGATCATTGCCCAGCGCGCCCTGCGACAGTGCTTTTTGAAACAATGCGTAGTCGGCATTGCGCGGACGCTGCTCCAAAGCGCGGTCGTATTGCTCGATGGCTGGCCGGTAGTTTTTGGTAACAAAATAGCAGTCGCCCATCCGCATCAGCGCATCGGATAAATATTCTTTGTCGCTTTTTCCCGGTTTGTTCACAAATTGCCGGAAGGCTGCCAAGGCATTATCATAATATTTCAAATTAAAATAGGCATATCCCAACTGATAGCGCGCCAGCGGATACAAGTCGAGGCGGGCGGAGCCGGGCGTAGTCATAAAGTCTTCGTACTGTTCAATGGCGGTGCTATATTGCTGTCGCCGGTAATATGTTTCGGCCATCCAGTATTTGGCGCGGGCGGTAAGCTCCCGGTTTTGGTTGTTGGCCAGCGATTTTCTGAAATTTGCCAACGCTTCGTCCCAATGAGCTGCATTAAAATTTTGAACCGCTAATTGATACGTAATTCGCTGGTAAGCCGACTTCAACACATTGTTTTTGGTGCGCATGCGCTCTATGGCGTCGATGGCAGTCTGATAATCTTTTGTTGACAAAAACAGATTGGTGAGATAGCTCATCGCTTCGTCGGTGCGAGGCGAATCCGGGTAGTCATCCACATACTGCATGAGCGCCTGCAGCGAGTTGCCGAACGGGTCGTAAGCCAACTCATAGGAGAGTTTGGCGTAATTAAACAACGCATCTTCTTTGATTTGCTCATCGCCATCCAGTTGCCAGGCATTATAAAAAGCACTTTGCGCAAACTGTTTTTTGTCGGTTTTCAGGTAGCTGTCGGCCAGGTGGTAATAAGCATTTTGCGAAAGCGCATCTTTTGGACCTGCTACTTTTTCAAATTTGGCCACAGCCTCCTGGTATTTTCCAGTTTGATACAGCGCAAAAGCCATCTGGTATTGTTCTTCGCGCGACAGCGAGCGGCGAATGTTGTCCTGGTAAATACCGAAATATTCAAGCGCTTTTGCATAGTTTTCTTTTTGATAAAAACCTTCAGCTACCACGCGTGCCGCTTCGGCCTGCTGCTTTTTGTCGTTGGTTTCGCGCACCACTTCCGGACCGTCGGCTACAATGGCATCATAATCTTTTCGGATGTAATTGATTTGCAAAAGATAAAAAGGCACCTGCGCGCCCACCTCCGAATTTTTATCCACTTTACTGAAATATTTCAGCGCCTCATCGTAGTCCTGCTGCAGGTAGGCAATCTGTGCGTAATAAAAGTTGGCAGCCTGCTGATAATCCGAGGGTGTATTCAAAATCGGGAAAAGAACCTCGCGGGCTTTGGCGTAGTTTTCGGTTTGCAGATAGCTGTATCCCAATTTGTACAGATATTCTGGTTGCACGTCAGGTGTCAGGTGGTAAGAGTCCACTTTTTCGAATGCTTCGATGGCTTGTTTGTAGCGACGGGCATCGTATGCGATAAATCCCAGATGCAGCCGCGCCATATTGGTTTTGCTATGCGCGTCGTAGCGCAACAAAAACTCCTCAAACTCCTGCTGTGCCTCCGGGTGGTTGAGCTTGTAGTCGGCCAGCGCGATGTAGTAGGAAGCCTCCATGCACATCAGCGTTTCGGTGGGCGGAAGATTTTCTGCAAGTGATAAGAAAATTTCGCGTGCGGCACCGTACTGCTTTTTGGCAATCAGATCGGTGGCAAGACGGTAGGTGGCTTCGGGCGGGTCGTAGTAGCGGGTTTGCTGGGCTGCCGGCATCAAATACAAAAAAATAAGCAGGAGCAACAAGCCTGCTTTTCTCGTCATGCGAATATTCATATTGCTTTTATTCTGTTGGATTTCGTCATCTGGCCTGAAAAAACTACCATGCAAACGATGCTTTGAGATAGTTATTTTAACATTCCTGTCCCAGGCGTAAACGCCTGGGCTATGAATCGTAAACGCCTGGGCTATGAATCGTAAACGCCTGGGCTATGGATCGTAAACGCCTGGGCTATGGATCGTAAACGCCTGGGCTACGGATCGTGAACGCCTGGGCTATGAATCGTAAACGCCTGGGCTACGGATCGTGAACGCCTGGGCTATGAATCGTAAACGCCTGGGCTATGGATCGTAAACGCCTGGGCTATGAATCGTAAACGCCTGGGCTATGAACAAAGTCTTTTCATTCGTAAATCTAAAATCTAAAATCTAAAATCTAACATCTAAAATCTAAAATCTAACATCTAACATCTAAAATCTAACATCTAAAATCTAAAATCTAACATCTAACATCTAAAATCTAAAATCTAAAATCTAAAATCTAAAATCTAACATCTAACATCTAAAATCTAACATCTAAAATCTAAAATCTAAAATCTAAAATCTAACATCTAACATCCAACATCTAACATCTAACACTACTTTTGCTTTTTCTTTTTTGTAAATAAATGAAAATATTCAAATTTGGAGGAGCCTCCGTCAATAGCGCCGAAGCCATACGAAATGTAGGCGTCATACTCGAAAAGTACCGGCAGCAGGAGCTGGTGGTGGTGTTTTCGGCTATGGGCAAAACCACCAATATGCTCGAAGCTGTTGTTGACGCTGCCTGGCACAAGTCAGGATTGGTAAACAGCCACATCGCCCGTGTTGCCGACTATCATCGGATAATTATCGATGATCTCTTTCCCGCCGATCATCCTGCGCATCATTTGCTGGAGGGGCTAATGCTTAACGTCACAGCCATGACCGAAAATACAGACTTTGGGTACGACGAATTTTACGATCGTGTGGTGCCTTTCGGCGAATTGATTTCTACAGCTATCCTTAGCGCCTGGCTCGATGAAGAAGGCCTTTCTAATATTCTGATTCCGGCGCCTACGCTCATCAAAACGGACAACCATTTTCGGGATGCAGCCGTGCTGTGGCCACAAACCAGTGAGCGCATCGGTGCAAATATTCGCACTGTTTTGGCCGACAACCCCTGCCATTTTATTCTCACGCAAGGATTTATCGGCAGCACCACCGATGGCCGGCGTACTACGCTGGGGCGCGAAGGCAGCGACTTTACGGCTGCTGTGCTCGCCTATTGCCTCGATGCCCAAGAGGTTACCGTGTGGAAAGATGTGGACGGGCTGCACAATGCCGATCCGGTGTATTTCGACTCCACCCGATTAATTCCTGCGCTGTCGTACCGCGAAACCATAGAGCTGGCCTATTACGGTGCCAAAATTCTGCATCCCAAAACCATCAAACCTTTGCACAACAAAAATATCCCGCTGTACATCCGGTCGTTTTTTCATCCGGAGCTGCCTGGCTCCGTCATCCAGGCCAGCGAACAGTCCGACACGCTGATTCCGTTTTTCATATTAAAAAAGGAGCAACTGCTACTTTCGTTCTCCACACGCGATTTTTCTTTTATTAATGAAGAAAAACTTAAAATCCTTTTCGGCGTTTTTTCTGATCAGAGCATCCGCATCAACCTGATGCAAAACTCCGCCATCAGTTTTACGGTATGCATCAATCATCCGCAGCACAAGCTGCCGGTGCTGCTCGATGCGCTGGGCGAGGTTTTCGAAATCCGTTACAACGAAGGCCTGGAGCTGCTCACCATCCGCCATTTTGAGAACGTCGATCTGCAACCCTATTTGGCCGGATGCCACATCTTGCTCGAACAACGTAGCCGGCGCACACTGCAAATTGCTTATCAGCGGACATAATAATGATTTTGGCAACCAGGATGCGTACAATAAGAAAAGGATGACAACCAAGCGATCCATTGCACGCTGGCCATGTGCTATGTGTCCTAAAATTTAAAACAACTTCTTAAACCATTTCTTGTAGCTGGTGTTTTTTTAAAATTAACAACTTAAAACTAACACTATGCCTTGGACAAAAAACGATTATCCCGATTCGATGAAGAACCTGGATAAAAAAGTAAGAGACAAAGCCATCGAAATTGCCAATGCGCTCGTCGAAGAAGAAAATATGGACGAAGGTCGTGCTATCCCTATCGCCATCAGCAAAGCCAAAGAATGGGCTGAAAATCATTAGGCAAAAGTTGCCTTTCAATATTGAGTTTAGTATAAAAACTCAAAAACTTCTGATTTTTAGTCCTGTTTACCTATGACTCTAAAGGAAGAAGTACTAAAAATCAGAAGTTAGGACAAGTCCCCTTTAGGGGATTTAGGGGTTTTACGGCTTTTTAGACTGGTCTCAATATTCAATCATTTTTACTCTGCTGAGTCTCCTAATTTGATCGCGTTTACCTGGCATCATCAACAGGTTACTTAAGTGTATAACTCAGCGTCAGGCCTGTAAATCCGCTGCTGCTATAGGGGGTGACGGTTACTTTCTGCTTTTCGTAATTATTGTAAACCAATCGGCCAACTGCATAGCCCAATGCGGCTCCTGCAAATATGTCGCTGGCCCAGTGGCGGTCGTCGTAGGTGCGCGAGAGTGCTACCAGCGTGGCCAGCGAAAAAGCTGTAATACCTACCCAGCATTGTTCGTGGTAGTAGGCGCTAAGCACCGTAGCTGCTGCAAATGCTGCCGACGAATGTCCGGATGGGAAGGAGTTGTTGCGCCAGTCGCCCAGCGGGCCATACCAGTTGAAAGGATCGGCAGGATCGGTGGCATCGGGACGCTCGCGCTGAAACACACCTTTAAGCAGCAGCGTGTAACCACCCGTAAGCAAAACCGCTTTGCCGGTAAGCAAAGCCGCCGTTTCGGTGTGGCCGTCGTTGGCAGCCACACCATATAAATACATGCCCCCAAGCAGACCTGCCAGGTACCATTTCCCCATCGGATCGAGCACATATTTCGATATGTTGTCCTGGGTGGCGGTGTGGTTGCGCAGATAAAAATCGCGGATGGCTTCGTCCTGCGTAAAAAGCACCAGCGTGACGCCGGTAAAAGCTGCGAAGCCAAGCCATTCTCTGCTACCCCAACCAATAGGGGCGATGGCAATGTTGGCAGCGTCGGTGGCGTACGACAGCAGATAATCCTTGTTGATGTGTAGCTCCGGCAGGGTATCCTGCGCAGCCGCCGGCAGCGCCATCAGCAAAAAAGCCATCAGCGTAAGCGCTAAATGTCGTCTGCTGATAATAGCCTTATGCTTTGGGTTGGTCATCAAGAAGGAGGGCTTTATTTGGGATTTGTATTTTGGGATTTGTTATTTCTCTTCTTCCCGTTTGGCTTCGTTCCAAAAGCCATCCATCTGCTCCAGCGAGAGCTGATGCAGCGCGTTGCCATTTTTGCGTGCCTGCTCCTCGATGTAGTTGAAGCGGCGCATAAACTTGCGGTTGGTGCGCTCCAAAGCATCTTCGGGATTAACCCCAATAAAACGCGCATAATTTACCAACGAAAACAACAGATCGCCAAACTCTTTCTCCATTGCGGCTACATCGCCGCGCGCCACTTCCTGCTGCAGCTCACCAATTTCTTCGTTCACTTTTTCCCATACCTGCGCAGTTTCTTTCCAGTCGAAGCCCACACCGCGCGCTTTTTCCTGCATTCGGAAAGCCTTCACCATGGCGGGCAGCGAGGTGGGCACGCCGCCCAGCACCGTCTTGCGGCCTTTCTCTTTCAGCTTTATCTTTTCCCAGTTGTTTTTTACGTCTTCATCATCAGCCACCTGCACATTGCTGTAAATATGCGGATGCCGTACAATGAGTTTTTCGGCGATGCCGTCGAGCACGTCTTTTATGTCGAAGTCGCCGGTTTCGGAGCCTATCTTGGCATAAAACACCAGGTGCAGCATCAGATCGCCCAGCTCTTTGCAGATTTCTTTGGGGCTATTTTCCAGAATGGCATCGGAAAGCTCGTAGGTTTCTTCGATGGTGAGATACCGTAAGCTCTCGAAAGTTTGCTTTTTGTCCCAGGGGCAGCCGGCGCGCAGCTCGTCCATTATCGTGAGCAATCGCCCAAAGGCAGCCAGTTTTTCGTCCATGATTCGTAGTTGATTTATTGTATTAATAAAGTGGCAAAGATAAGTTTGATATTCAACATAAGAGGATGCACGAACCCTGACAGTTTTTAAAACCCTGACAGGTTTCGTGGCGCGTAACCAGCCTCACGGGCAAGCCACACCCTGAACTATGTCTAAGCATAAAACGCCATTTTTAAACGACAGTACTTCTGTATGATGGAATTCACGGTGTGGCTGAGGATATTCAAAAGCCTCTCTGCGACATGCGGGGAGGCTTTTTTTGCAAGAAAGAAAAGACGATACCTTATCGTTTATTAAAATAGATGTACTTTTGATAAGTACGATATGCTAATAAACTTTTAAAAATGATCAAAATGCAAATTGAAAGAACCTCTGACGAAATCATCATCAGATTACCTTCTTATGTGAAGTTGGAGGCAATCGAAAACCTGCTCGATTACCTTGCATATAGTGAAGCTACTTCACGATCGCAGGCCACCCAGGAAGAAATAGATGCTCTGGCAAAAGAAGTAAAAAAAGGCTGGTGGGAACAGAACAGAAACAGGCTCGTAGGATGAAAATAATCGTTGACACCAATATCATCTTTAGTGCCCTTGTCAATAGTAATGGTCAGATAGGTGAATTGCTGTTTAATTCCGGAAGTCTGTTTAGCTTTTATAGTTGTGTCTATATGAGATTTGAAATTGAAAAACATTGGGGAAAGTTGTTAAAAGTATCAAAGCTCAGCAAAGCAGAATTGGAAGAGTCGAAAATACAGGCTTTATCGAAAGATTTCGTTTGTCGATGAAGGACTAATACCAAAAGAAACATGGCTTTTAGCCGAAACATTCGTTAAAAGTATTGATATTGATGACATCGATTTTATTGCAATCAATGAGTTTCTGGAGGGGTTTCTTTGGACAGGTGATAAGGCTTTGTACAAGGAGCTTATCAAGAAAGGATACAATAGAGTTTACAATACTTCTGAGATGGTTCAAATTATAAACGAAAATCGAAAAATAGTTTAAGTTTAATACGAGTGCTGAATTGGGTTAAGCAAGCCACGCCGTGAATCATTCCCAAGCATGAAACACCATTTTAAAAGACAGCACGTCTGCCGGGAGAAATTCACGGTATGGCTGGAAATTAGATACTTAGTACTTTGAAAAATCAACACATTTAAAGAAATATGAAATTTACTGCATTAATCGAAAAATCAGAAGACGGGTGGTATGTTGGCCAGTTAGAAGAATTGCCGGCAGTTTTGTCGCAGGGCAAAACCATTGAGGAGCTAAAGGCCAACTTGTTGGATGCATTACCACTATTTCTTGAAACAAACAAGGAGTTAACATCCATTAATTACACAAACCGCATGGTTGTTAGGGAATAATTAACTTTGTAATGAAACAAAGTACCTTTATAAAACATTTAAAATTGCACCACTGCATGCTGCTTCGGGAAGGAAGCCATCATTCAATTTATGTAAATAAAAAAAATCAGAAACAATCGTCGGTAGGAAGACATAAATAATTATCAGATTTACTTTGTAAATAAATATGCAAGCAACTTGACATACCTGAAATTTAATGAATTTGATAATCAAACAAACTCAAAAAACTGACTTGATCATCGCTATCTCTGCGTATTCGAAAGGAATCTACTATCAGAAAGCATTGCTATCAATCAAATATTGTTGTTCCATTCGTTACGGCTATTTTTGATGTGATCTTGCAATTTTTCCGCTACCGACAAGGGAAGTTTGCCAGTATATTTTTCAGATAAAGGAAGTTCTTCAGCGTGTTCTGTCTTTAAAATGCGTAGCAATTTCAAGGCTTCCAATTCTTTAAGCAATTTCATGGTGCCTGATGAAGTAAGTTTTATTAATGCAGTTTCCATTTGTAATAACTTTGTTTGATTTTTAACAGTTCGCTCCTGCAAATTTAATACAGAATACTGGCTGGTGAAAACCATAAACTGCTGCTTGAAAATGTAAATCCTGCGTTGCCCCCCACTGATAATAACCTATCCATTGTTGAGTTTAGACAGCGTGCTTCTCATCGCCGGCAAAACATAGAGCCGGAGGATAACAAACACAGGTTTTTGATGTTTAAATGACAATTATAAATTTGACCGTAATTATTAAAACATTCCCATTGATAAGGGATAAAAACAATAGGCTCACGTGAATTTTGATGTAGAAAAAATACGCAAAGATTTCCCGCTTTTGCAGCGCACGGTGTACAACAAACCACTCATTTATCTCGACAATGCCGCCACCAACCAAAAGCCGCGGCAGGTACTTCAGCGCATGGCGGATTATTACGAAAACGAAAACAGCAACATCCACCGTGGTACGCACAAGCTTAGCATCCAGGCTACCACCGCTTACGAGCAAGCCCGACAAACGGTGGCTCAGTTTATCCATGCGCCCGCTGCAGAGCAAATTATTTTTACCAAAGGCACCACCGAATCCATCAATTTGGTGGCAGCAACTTTTGGGGAGCGTTTTGTGCAGAATGGCGACGAGATATTGATCACGCACATGGAGCATCACAGCAACATTGTGCCCTGGCAACTTATGTGTGGCCGGCGTGGCGCCACCTTGCGTGTAGCTGATATTGCCGAAGATGGTACTTTGGACATGGATGACTTTAAGCGAAAGCTCACGCCTAAAACCAAACTGGTGGCTTTTGCGCACGTATCCAATACGCTCGGCACCATCAATCCGGCGCAGCAGTTGGTAAAGCTGGCGCACGATGCCGGCGCCCGCGTGCTCATCGACGGTGCCCAGGCTGTGGCGCATCTGCCGGTGGACGTGCAGGCGCTCGACTGCGATTTTTATTGTTTCTCGGCGCACAAGATTTATGGCCCTATGGGCAATGGTGTGCTCTATGGCAAAAAGGAAATCCTGGAGGAACTCCCGCCCTATCAGGGTGGTGGCGAAATGATAAGCGAGGTAACTTTTGATAAAACAACTTTTAATGAGCTGCCTTTCCGCTTTGAAGCCGGCACGCCCAATGTTGCCGGAGCGCTTGGGCTGGAAGCGGCGTTGCATTACATCCAAAGCGTTGGCGCCCGGGCAATGCATCAATACGAAAATGACCTGCTGCTTTATGCGACCGAAAAACTAAGCGCCATCTCCGGCTTAATCATTTATGGCAATTCACCCGAAAAAACCGGCGTTGTCACCTTTAACCTGGCCGGAATACATTCTTACGACGTGGGCACCCTGCTCGACAAATTTGGCGTCGCGGTGCGAACCGGGCATATGTGCACCCAGCCACTCACCGTGTTTTATGGTGTTCCGGGGTTTATCCGCGCATCATTCTCCATGTACAATACGCGCCAGGAAGTGGATGCGCTGGCCGATGCCATTCTGCGCAGCCGCGAAATGCTGCTTTAGTTTTGGCTCATTTTTTTTAATAATATTTTGATAAAACATAATTAATTAGACAGTGAAATTGAATGCGAAATCTTTATGACCCCATCCCCAGCCTCCCGATAATCGGGACAGGCTTTCTCCGCCATGTGGCGGAAAGGGAGATCAGCCGCACAAGCCTCTGCAGCGGCCAGTGCGACGGCATTCTCTCCGTCGGCTGACGGAGGAGTTAAAGGGGGTCTTAAACGGTAGCCATATTATGGAAGAAAACAACTGAATCATTTTGATAAAACAACAATAGCGAACATGGAAACGATTAGCGAAAAGGAAAACAAGATCGTTGATGAATTTGAAATCTACGACGACTGGCTCGACAAATACAATTATCTTATCGAGATGGGCAAAGACCTGCCGCAGATTGATGAGAAACACAAAGTGAAGCAAAATCTCATTTCCGGCTGCCAGAGCAGTGTTTGGCTTTACGGCGAGTACCGCGACGGACGCGTTTATTTTTCTGCCGACAGCGACGCCGTCATCACCAAGGGAATTGTGAACCTGCTCATCAGGGTGCTGTCGGGGCAAACTCCCCAAGCCATCATCGATACTGATTTGGTGTTTATTGATAAAATAGGTCTCAAAGAACATCTCTCGCCCACACGCTCCAACGGACTGGTGTCGATGATTAAGCAAATGAAACTTTACGCACTTGCGTTTAAAACCAAATACGAATTAAAATCCGAAAAATAATGGACAGCAATAATAGTCAGTCATTGCGCGAAGCAGTGATAGAAGAAATACAATCAGTTTATGATCCCGAAATCCCGGTAAATATTTTTGAGCTGGGACTGGTGTACGAAGTAAAGGTAGAAGATGACAAAGTGCATGTGCTCATGACGCTCACTTCGCCCAACTGCCCGGTGGCGGAATCGCTGCCCATGGAGGTAAAACAAAAAATTGAAGCCCTCGATGGAGTCCGTGAAGCCGAAGTTGAAATTACTTTCGATCCTTCCTGGGACGAAGAAATGATGTCGGATGAAGCCAAACTGGAATTGGGATTATTGTAGTTTTGCCAACAGACGATAAAACTCTGCTTACATTTTAATTTTCAATAAAAAGGCATGACTGAAAAGTTGTTGCAAAAGATTAATTCGCCGGCCGACCTGAAAAAGTTGCCGGAGTCGCAGTTACCAGCGCTATGCAACGAACTGCGGCGGTTTATTATCGATGCTGTGTCCGATAATCCCGCACATCTTGGTGCCAATTTAGGCGCTGTGGAAATCACTGTGGCGGTGCATTATGTTTTTGATACACCCGACGATAAGTTGATTTGGGATGTAGGCCATCAGGCTTACGGCCATAAGATTCTTACCGGACGCCGCGACCGGTTCGGGAGCAATCGCAAAAAAGACGGCATCAGTGGTTTCCCGAAAATGGATGAAAGTGAGTACGATGCTTTTGGCGTAGGACACGCTTCTACTTCTATCTCGGCGGCACTGGGCATGGCCGAAGCCTCCCAACGTGCCGGCAATACCACGCGTCATCACATTGCCGTAATCGGCGATGGCGCCATGACCGGCGGCATGGCGCTGGAAGCTATGAATAATGCCGGCATCAACCATCCCAATCTTTTGGTGATTCTCAACGACAACGGCATCGCCATCGACAAGAATGTAGGCGCTATCAAAGATTACCTTGCCGGAATTGCCACCTCGCCATTTTATAACCGACTGAAAGATAAAGTGTGGCTTATGCTGGGCGGCGGCACCAAATATGGCCACAATACCCGCGCTATTGTAAAGCAGGTGGGCAACGCCGTAAAAGGCAGCATCCTGCGACGCAGCAATTTGTTCGAAGCCTTCAACTTTCGTTATTTCGGGCCGGTTGACGGCAACGATGTGGAGCGATTGGTGAAGTTGCTGCGCGACATCAAAAACATTCAGGGGCCCAAGCTTTTGCATATCGTTACTACCAAAGGCAAAGGCCTGGAACTTGCCGAGCGTGAGCCGGTGATTTATCACGCGCCGCCCGGCAAATTCGACCGACTTACCGGCAAGCTGGTTTCCAAAAGTCCATGCGACGGCGTGCAGCCACCCAAATATCAGGTGGTGTTTGGCCGCACCATGATAGAGCTGGCCGAACAAAATCCCAAAGTGCTGGGCATTACCGCGGCCATGCCTTCCGGCAGCTCCCTCGACATGCTTATGAATAAAATGCCCGACCGCGCTTTTGATGTGGGAATTGCCGAACAACATGCCGTCACTTTTGCCGCCGGTCTGGCCACACAGGGCTTTGTACCTTTCTGTGTTATCTATTCCACTTTTTTGCAGCGTGCCTACGATCAGATCATCCACGACGTGGCGCTGCAAAAGCTCAACGTAGTTTTTTGTATCGATCGTGCTGGCGTGGTAGGGGAGGACGGCGCCACCCATCAGGGTGCTTTCGATCTGGCTTCTTTGCGGTGCATTCCCAACATGACAATTTGTGCTCCGATGAACGAACAGGAGCTTCGAAATATGATGTTTACAGCTCAGCTTAACGACCAAGGACCCTGGGCGATTCGCTATCCGCGTGGTCGCGGAACGATGAAACAATGGAAGACTCCTCTGCAGGAAATCAAATCAGCTAACGGTCGTCGGCTCAGCGAGGGCAACGATCTGGCCATTTTATCCATTGGGCATATTGGTAACGAAGCTGCCAAAGCTGTTGAAATGTTGCATGAAGAAGAGGTGGAAGCAGCGCATTACGACGTCAGGTTTCTGAAGCCGCTCGACGAAAAGATGCTGCATGAAGTTTTTAAGAAATTCAAAAACATCATCACTGTCGAGGATGGTGCGATAGCAGGTGGGCTTGGTTCGGCAATACTCGAATTTATGGCCGACCATCAATATTCGGCTACGGTTGTCCGGCTCGGTATTCCCGACCGGTTTGTGGAGCATGGCGACCGGAACCAGTTGATTCACGAAATGGGTTATGATGCACAGGCCATTGCAGCCGCTGCGCGCAAAATTACCGCCGCGTTTTCGCCGCATCATCACTAATGCACCAAAATGTATCTTTGTTTGTAATAATTTAGCTGGTGTAGTTGAATTCCAAATCCCCAGGATCCAATCCCCTGCCTCCCGATGATTGGGACTGGCGTTCCAATTAAGGAGAAGGTAGTCAAGCCGCGCTGACTACATATGCGGCACGTGCGCTGGCATTCTCTCCGTCGGCTGACGGAGGAGTTATAGGGGTCTTTGATAATGACTATTTTAAACATAGTTGATGAAGGCCTGCTAAATAGTTTTCTTTATTTTTGATGCCCAATAAAAAACAAATGTATGAAGCGAATTTACTTTTTCCTGCTCCTGGCTGGATGGGCTTTGCAGTTGCAGGCTCAGATTACTGAATTTCCTTACAACGAAGGTTTTGAAGACGAGCAATTTCCGCCATCGGGCTGGCTGGGATTCCCAATTGTAGCCGGCGATATGGAATTTGTAAGGGTTACCGTTGGCGAATGGCCTGCATCTTTGCCCCACGACGGAAGCAGCGCTATGGCGCAGTACAACTCATTTAATGCTTCAATAGGGGAGGAGGCGGTGTTGATAACCCCGGAACTGATTTTGGAGGATGATAACGTGCTGCGGTTTTGGTTTTATCGCTCGGAAGACCCCAGCAACAACCGCCACGATAAAATTGAAGTATTTTACAATTCCACCCCTGATCTGGCCGGCGCTACTTTGCTGGATTCCATTAGCAGAGCCGTCAACTTTTATCCCGTTGTTCCCGCCAAGGGTTGGTATCAGTACGAATTTGCAATCAACAATACGGGGAGTACCTATATCGTTTTCAAAGCCATTAGCGCCTACGGATGGAAAATGTATCTGGATGATGTGGAGGTCAACACCAGCACCATCGACGTCGATCCGCCAGTGGTAATCTCGCTGGGCGGAACACAGGTTTACGCGCAGCAGCCGATGAGCCTAAAGCTGGTGGTTCGCGATGTGTCGGATATGCCGGAAACGCTGGAAGGGGAAGCAACCATCGATGGGGAAATTCAGTTGGTGGAGATGACAAAGACCGGCGGAACACAGGGCGATTTTACCTATCAGGGAACCATTGCCGGGCAGCTCGACCACACGGAGGGCGAAATAAAATTTTGGCTCATCGATGAACCCGGCAATGCTGTCTGGTCGGATTATTATCCCTTGCATTGGGATTGGGTAAAGCCCATTTTGGAGGAGAGTTTTGAAGGAGAGGATTTTCCGCCCGAAAACTGGACAGTCACCGGGCAGCCGCTTACCTGGCTCACCTGGGACGACTATGGCCTGGTTTATTACACTGACAGCGATGAGGTGGAATGGGAGGTTTACCCTCCCCATGGTCAACGACAGGCTGCCGTGGAATGGGATTTTCAGGGAAACGATCAAAACGAATGGATGATATCTCCGCCGATAGCCATTGCAGAAAATGCCGTGCTCACCTTCAAAACTTTTGTGAGGCTGAACAGCTACGACTACGACGAATATTTGGTCAGAGCTTCTACCGATGGATTTACCTGGGAAAATATTTGGAGCGCCTCAGATTATCCCGCTGGCGTTAGTAATTATGAGGACGACGTTGCCGTAAGCCTCAATAGTTATGTTGGCCAGGAAGTTCGCTTCGCCTGGCAGGCTTACAATCTTTATGGCGGCAACCTTTGGTATTCGTGGTTTGTAGATGATGTAAAAATCCGGGCCACCGATACCCTTGTCGGGATTAACAAAAAAATTGATTTGCCGGGTTCCAGCGCGTTTCCAAATCCATTTAGCACTTTTACTACCATCAGTTTTAAAATGCAGCAAGCCGGTAAGGTTTCCCTAAATGTTTTTAGAAACGATGGTACGAAAGTATTTGAGAAAATTTTTTATGATCTGCCGGCAGGCTTTCATGAAATGAAGATTGATGGAAACGAAGTGCCTTCGGGATTTTATTATTATCAATTGCAAACCTCCGGCGGCACTTCCGGTGGGAAGCTTATCAGGAAATAGCGTTTTTTTGACTCTGATGAAAAATATTGTTGCCATGTTGTTCACTAACCCCGTCCTTTAGGTCGGGGGAAAAAGCAAAAGTATTTCAGTGGGCTTTAGCCCAAATAAACAGCATCAGCAAAGACATTTTGTTTGTAAAATCCATTGCAGCGATATTTCTTGATTATTTTAGCCGAAATTTTTGAGCGCTGTGCGAAACGTATTTCTATTCATCATCAGCTTTCTGATTTCGTTTTCCGTGTTTGCACAGCAGGCCGGAAGCCTTGTCCTGTATGCCGACAGCAGCAATATCGAAGTGAAGTTGCCCGAAATTATCATGCAGGATATTGCAACACCAGTTTCCATCCGTGTTACAGATGAGGGTATGCGATATCTGGCAAATGGCCCGGCCACCGTTTTCATCGACGGGAAAGAACAGACCCTCGATTTTGCTTATGGCCACGCTACTGCGGAGGTTGTGTTCGAAAATAGCAGAACATTTACACTTTCCATCGGCGATTATTTCTACCAGCGATACGTAACGCCTGTACCGCTGTGGCTTTCAGTGTTTCCACCGCTCATCGCCATCATCATGGCTTTATTTTTCAAAGAAGTTTATACTGCGCTTTTCATTGGCGTACTGGTGGGCACCGTCATCATTTTTTATTACCAGGGTCAGTATTTTTTTGAAGCCTTGTTTCATGGGTTTTTTGCTGTGCTCGATACCTATGTGCTCACCGCGTTACTCGACAAAAGCCATATTTCTATCATTATTTTTTCGATGATGATTGGCGGGATGGTGGGAATCATCACCAAAAACGGTGGGATGAAAGGAGTAGTAAACTTCTTATCGCGGTATGCCAACAATGCCCGATCGGGACAAATGGTCACGTGGCTGCTGGGGGTGATGATATTTTTTGATGATTATGCCAATACCCTCGTGGTGGGCAACACAATGCGTCCCATCACGGATAAGTTGAAAATATCGCGTGAGAAGTTGGCGTACATTGTCGATAGCACTGCGGCTCCCATTGCTTCCATAGCTTTCGTTACTACCTGGATTGGCGCCGAGCTAAGCTACATTCAGGATGGAATAAAAACCCTGGGGCTTGACGAAACACCGTATGATGTTTTTCTCAACTCATTGCAATATTCGTTTTATCCTATCCTAACTTTAATATTTGTAGTAATACTGGTGATGCGCCGCCGCGACTTTGGCCCCATGCATGCCATCGAGGTGGCTGCGCGGAGTGGACGTAGTGCGCCAAAGGCAACTAACCCAAAGCAGGATTTTGGTGGCGCGACAGAGCCTGACGAAAATGTAAAGGCGCGTTGGTACAATGCTCTCGTGCCGGTGTTGGTGGTGGTATTTGGAACCATTACCGGACTTATCATCACTGGGTTGCAGCAGGTGGGGTGGGATGCCGGGGCATCTTTTGGCACCAATCTATCGCATGTTATTGGTAGTTCAGATTCGTTCAGCGCCTTGTTGTGGTCGTCGCTGGGAGGCGTGGTTGTGGCTTTGGCGCTCACCGTGGGGCAGCGCATTTTGCCATTGCGCAGCAGCATCGATGCCTTGGTTGACGGATTTAAAAGTATGCTCACGGCGGTGCTCATACTGGTGCTGGCCTGGTCGATAGCCCTTATCACCGAGCACTTGCATACAGCAGAGTTTATTTCAGGAAGTCTTATTCGGCTCGACATTTCGCCTTACCTGGTGCCGGCGCTTACTTTTTTGTTGGCGGCAGCCATTGCTTTTTCTACAGGTTCGTCGTGGGGAACCATGGCCATTTTGTATCCGCTTATTCTGCCGGCCACCTGGTACATTGGCATCGAGGCGGGGTTGGAGTACGACACAGCCATGTCGATTTTTCACAATGTGGTTTCGGCGGTGCTTGCCGGCTCGGTAATGGGCGACCACTGCTCACCTATCTCCGACACCACCATCCTTAGCTCTTTGGCCAGCTCATGCGATCACATCAGCCACGTGCGCACCCAAATGCCCTATGCGCTTACCGTTGGTGCGGTGGGGTTGTTGGCGGGAACCATCCCGGCAGCTTTCGGAGTGTCGGCATTATTATTATTCCCGCTAAATATAGCTGTACTGGTTTTAATCATTCAATTGGCCGGCAAGCCGGTACCAAAGGCTTTTCTTGCGAAATCCTGATTAATAAAAATGTAGGCGGGGCTATCGCATGATTATCGCAAAACTTGTTTTACATAATCTTAACATGCAAATGGTTTCGGGTGGTTGCATTAGTGTACTTTTGCAAACTATTTTTTTAAAAAATATTGTTTTCAGACTAATCATCAGCGGATCAATTGTTTCCTTCCGCATTTCCTGACAAAACGACTTTATATGTACGACATACGAAACATTGCCATCATCGCCCACGTCGATCATGGCAAAACTACCCTCGTCGATCGCATCCTGCATCAGGTGAAACTGTTCCGCGAAAATCAGGAGATGGGCGATCTCATCCTCGACTCCAACGATTTGGAGCGTGAGCGTGGCATCACCATCTTATCCAAAAATGTCTCGGTGCGTTACAAGGATGTTAAGATCAATATCATCGACACACCCGGCCACGCCGATTTTGGTGGCGAAGTGGAGCGTGTTCTTAACATGGCCGACGGCGTCTTGCTGGTGGTGGATGCCTTTGAAGGGCCGATGCCACAAACGCGTTTTGTGTTGGAAAAAGCCATCAAATTAGGTCTGAAGCCCATCGTAGTTATTAATAAAGTAGATAAGCCCAACTGCAATCCGGAAGAAGTGCACGAGGCGGTGTTCGACCTTATGTTTAGCCTCGACGCCACCGAAGATCAGTTGAGCTTCCCGGAGGTTTACGGATCGTCGAAACAGGGTTGGATGAGTTCGGATTATAACCAACCTGCGGTTGATATTAGTTACCTTCTCGACATTATTCTGGAGCATATCCCGGCGCCGGAGGTGCGGCAGGGAACGCTGCAGATGCAGATTAGTTCGCTGGATTATTCGTCCTATCTGGGGCGTATAGCCGTGGGTCGTATCACCCGCGGGTCCATTAAAATGGGGCAGCAGGTGTCGGTGGTAAAACGCGATGGCACGGTGGCCAAGTCGGTGATTAAAGAACTTTATCGTTTTGAAGGGCTGGGAAAAGAAAAGGTGAAGATACCTTTGGAAGCCGGTGAGATTTGCGCCGTGCTTGGCATCGAGAATTTCGATATCGGCGATACCATTGCTGACTTCGAACTGCCCGAAGGGCTTACTCCCATTTCAGTTGACGAGCCAACCATGAGCATGTTGTTTACCATCAACAACTCGCCGTTTTTTGGCCGCGAAGGCATTTACGTCACCTCCCGCCATTTGCGCGACAGGCTTTACAAAGAAATCGAGAAAAATCTGGCCATGCGTATCGAGGAAACCAACTCGCCGGAGAAACTCCTGGTGTTTGGCCGCGGCATCCTGCATCTTTCTATTTTGGTAGAAACCATGCGCCGCGAAGGTTATGAGTTTCAACTGGGTCAGCCGCAGGTGCTTATAAAAGAGATCGACGGCACAAAGCATGAGCCTGTCGAATCGCTGACGGTGCACGTACCGGAGGCTTTTGCCGGAAAGGTGATAGAAGTTGTAACGCGTCGCAAAGGTGAAATCGATAATATTGAGACACGCCACGACCGCACAGCGCTCCAGTTTACCATCCCCTCACGCGGACTCATTGGCCTGACCAACAATGTACTTACCGCCACCGAAGGCGAAGCTGTGATTGCACATCGCTTTAAAGCCTACGAACCTTGGAAAGGCGAAATCATCAACCGCCGGAATGGTTCGCTTATCGCAATGGAAACGGGAACGGCTATTGCCTATTCGATTGATAAATTACAGGATCGCGGGAGGTTTTTTGTCGAATCCAACCAGGAAATTTATGTCGGGCAGGTAATCGGTGAAAACACCCGTCAGGACGACATCGTCGTCAACGTTACACGCACCAAGAAGCTGTCGAACATGCGTGCTTCGGGTTCTGATGAAAAAACTGCCATCACACCACCTATCAAACACTCGCTCGAAGAAGCCATGGAATATATCAAGGAAGATGAATATGTGGAGGTAACGCCCAAGTCGATCCGCATTCGCAAAATCATGCTCGATGAAAATGAGCGCAAGCGCAAGAAACGCGCGGACGATACGATGAATCAATAAGGATTTTTGATTTACGAATTACGATTTTGGAATGTGGAAACGCACTGCCGGAATCAATTGAAGTAGAAAGATCCGCCAGATATTTCCAACCTTATTCGCTTATTTTTTTGAATTGATGATTTGTAATACTTCACAAATTCCTGGATATTAAAGACAATAACGTAGTAACGCCCGATCGGGCGTCTTTGCAAAATTTGATATTTTAGAAAAAGAGGCGCATGATCCCCGCTTGGGCTGGGCAGGCAATGCGCCTCTTTTTCTATTATTCTGATTTTGGTGGGATGTTGCTTTTGTATTTCAGCAACACTGCTTCCACGTTTTTCACCTCGTTGTCGCTGCTGCGGCTCACGCTGCCTCCTACATGCACCTTCCTGTTGGAAGATGCTCCGCCTGAGCTGCGGGTAGTTCCCGTAGAGCGGATGTTGACATCCGAAAATAATACCGCATCGGCACCATTCTCGCGTGCTACCGTCATCACCTTGTTTTGGATGTATTTCAGCTTTTTGCTGTAAGGCACTTCTGCTGTTATTTTGCCCATCACCTCATAATCCTGTGGCACGTCCTGGTCTCTGAAGAAAATTTCAGGAGTGCCCGACGAGGGATACGATTTTCCGAGATAATCAAATGATGACTTGCTGCATGATGCCATTGCCAAAAGCAATAGAGTCGGGATTAAAATTGAAAAGAATCGCTTTTTCATAAAACGTTGATAGTTGATTAATGAATGATAAATTTGGTGTTGTAGTGTTGATTGCCATTAGTAATAGTAACAAAATAAATTCCCGGCTTTAGTTCTCCGTCCTCGTTTATCGGGATATCGGAGTTTCCCTTTTGAATAATCTGATTTTGTTCTGAAACTTTCCGGCCAACCTGATCATAAACCGAAACAATAACTGAAGCGTTGTCGGGCAGTTGAAGATTGATATGCACTTTGCCGGCCGACGGATTGGGATAAGTTTCTAATTGGCTTTGGTGAGAAGGGTTGCCCAACTCTTCTACCGTCGTATTTAGCCACTGGGGTTTGTCGATGGGCTTTGTAGAATATAGCCGGTATTCGCCGCGTTGCAGGTTTATAGCTTGATTCAGGCTGGTGACTTGTAGCATCTCCCGGGTAAAAAATTCGTACCAGGTACCGGTTTCAGTCCAGGCAGGGGTGTTGTTTCCGGCAGTCATTCCAAAATTACCTACCACTACCACATCCAGGGTATCACCGCGCAGCACAATGGATTTTTGCGCATTATGCACGTCCAGTGTAAAATCGGGGGTGGCGAACACAGGCAGCTCTTTTTTGAGTTTCGCCAGCGCAGCATGCACATGGTAAAGGTACATGCGTTGCCAGTTGTTGGTGTAGTCCCAGCGGATAGGCTTTGGCCCGGTGCGGCCGTTGTATTCTATGGAATAGTCGTAGCCCAGTTCACCAAATTGCCAAATCATTTTAGGGCCGGGGATGGTATAAAAGAAAGTAGCTGCCAGCTCCAGACGCGCAAGGCCGGTAGCGCTGTCTTGGATGTTGTAGCCACTCAGGCTGTTGCCGTAGCTGATGTTACGAAATTGCAGGCGCTCCTCGTCGTGGCTTTCCATATAACCCACCACATGCGGCGCCTGAAAGTCGCGCTCCTGATACGAAATCCAGCCAAAGTCGGATTTGCCGTTTTCGGTATATCCCATCGTGCCTTCGTTGTAGTTGTAGTTGGAATTGCCCCACACCATCATGTCGTTGGCCGAGAGTACTTTCTCCTCGGAATTCTCCGCAAAATGTTCCAAAATAACGTAAGCCTGCGGGTTGGTTTCGAAGATGGCGTCGGAGTAGTCGTTCCAGATATCAATGCGCGACTGGTCGTATTGTCCCCACTGGTTGGTGTTGCCCAGGGTGTTTTTTTGTGTAAAGCCTTTGGAAAGGTCAAAGCGGAAACCGTCCACCCGATACTCCGTGAGCCAGAAATCGTTGACACGCTTTACAAACTGGCGAGTCTGCTGGCTTTCGTGATTAAAATCGAAACCTACATTGAAGTCATGTTTTGGCACCTGATTGTACCACGGATTGTCGGCAGCGGGGCGATTGTTCTGCTCGTCCCAATAAAGCATCACCATGGGCGAAGTGCCAAAGGAGTGGTTGAGCACCATGTCGATCACCACTGCAAAGCCGCGGGCATGGCAGGTATCGATGAACGCTTTGAGGGTGTTTTTTGGGCCGTAGTATTTATCCACAGCAAAATAATAATTGGGATTGTAGCCCCACGAGATGTTTCCTTCAAATTCGTTTACCGGCATCAGTTCAATTACATTTACACCCAACCTTTGCAAGTAACCCAGTGTATCGATTACGCTCTGGAAGGTGTGATGTTCGGTAAAGTCGCGCACCAGCAGCTCATACACTATCATATCAGTAACGGCTGGCGGTGTAAAATTTTCAGTTTGCCAACTGTAAGACTGCTGCTCGGTTTGCAAAACTGTGGCAATGCCTTCGGTTTGGCCTGCAGGATAATCTATCAGGCCGGGATAGGTGCTTTCGCTGATATAGGAATCGTTCCAGGGGTCGCTCACCTGCTCGGCATATGGATCGCCAATGCGGATGGATGCATCCACCAGATATTGAAAAACATATTGCTGTCCGGGGGTAAGTCCGTCTATTAGCAACCAAAAATTGTTTCCGTCGGGGGTGATGTTCGTGTAGCCATCCTGGCTCACCTGCCAGTTGTTGAAGTCGCCGATAACGAAAACGTTTTCTTTGCCCGGAGCATACAACGAAAGGATTACGGAACTGCTGCTGATGTAATTAATACCATCCACCACGTCAGCAGGAAGCTCTTCTACAGTAGGTTGGGGAAGAATTACATAAGCAAAGCTTTCGCTAATGGTACCGGTTTGATTTTTTGCCGTTACCGTTACAATTACCTCCTGCCAAAATCCTGAAAGATTCTCGGCAACAAGTTGATAATTAATTTCAGTAGCGGCCACGGCCAACATTTCTACTTCATTCACCATCAAAAACATCGAGTCGGCTTGCGCGCTTACAGCATCCACGGGAATTATGTCGCCCTCGGTGGCAAAAATCTGCGCCTGTGCCGGTTCCGTGATAATGAGCTGAAGGTCGCTCCCAAAAATATTGACTAAGAGATCGCCTGACTGCATGTTGCCGTCATCACTCCTGAAAACAAAAGCCAGTTGAGCAACCACCTCGTTGGCACCAACATCATAAAACTGGCGGAGGTTGGGCGTTATAACAAGTCTGTACAAATGGTTGCCCAGGCTTGTGAGTTTGGGCTGGGTGGTATTATTTCCCCACGATCCGATTACGTGGCTCCATGAGGTTGCACCTTCCAGTATTACGCCGGTATGGGTGTAAACGTCGCCGTTGTAGTTTTCTAAACCTGTGCCGGTAGCATCAAATGTTAATGTGATTTCTACACCATCGGTAGGATATTGCGGAATGGTGGTGATTTGCGCTGCTACCGGAAAAGCAGTTATCAAAACCAAAAGAAGAAATAGTAATTTTTTCATTGAGGGAGATTTTTATGATAAATATGAATTTCGACAAAAATAGTAAAACGTAACGCTTTACCGGTAATATGGTTTCAGATTACAAAAAATGATTTGGTAAGAAGTTTTGTATCAACAGAATAAGGATTCAAAATCAACATTATTCGCCACGCGATTTCAGGCTTGCAATGGAAAGTAATATGCCCAGCGCTATGCCCAGCAAGGCGGCAAAAAGGATGCGATATTCAGCCGGGAGCAAAAAGGTGACGGTGTGTGCCGGATACCAAAACAGCGGTATGGTTTTGCGAAAAACAAAATTCCATTGCACGCTCCAATTCATATTTTGCATGATGGTGGCCATGGGGATGGGAGTGAAGAACCCCCGCAGCGTGCCGCCGGTAGCCAGGATGTGCGTGTCGGTGATTTTGTGAAAAGCCATAAATAGCGGTGCAAAAAAGGTATTCATGGTTACGCTTACCGTAAATGCTGTGAGCAGTTGCAGCCCGGAGAAAGTTGCAAAGAAATTCTGGTTGAGGATGTCGGCGGGATTATCGGTTGGGAACCCAATGCCCAACGTGGTGAGAATATGCGGCGCACCAGTACCGAAGATGATAAACGCACTCTTGATGCCCACACCCAAAAAGCCCCACACCAACGCACGTGGTAGCAGCCCGAAGCCCTGCTGGTAATAACTTCCCGTGCGGATACGCAACCCGATCACTTCGCCAAGTGTGGATAATATCGCAAACTTGATGAAGCTGATGATGAAAGGATGTTCGATGTTGAAGTCGTTGTAAAAGTCGTAGAGCGGCGGGATAATAAAAAAAGGAAGGAAAAACAAAATGATCGCTGTAGCGAAATAAACATCGTCTCTTTTCATCTGAACTCAATTTTTTTTGTGCAAACATATTTTTATTTCCGATATGCTGGCTGTTTTTTGCCTGTTGCCAAAATCATTTTGCGCAAAGCGCGTTAACATGAGCAAACATCATGTTTTTATTAAAATGAAAATTTCCATCCACATCAGCTCCTTACTTAAAAACGGTACGCTGGCTTTGCTTATCGCAATACTAGTTTTCTCTGCATCGTCATGCGAGAAAGACGACACTTCCGGGTTTGTTGATATTGCCAAAGTCACAGCGTTTTATGCGCGTGCCGACATTTACATCACATATAATTTCTCGGTTTTGCACCGGATGATGAACGATACCGCGCTGCTGCACAACGATACGGCCATCATCGACAGTGCGCTGGTGACGCGATTTGCCGATTCTACGGGTTTGATTCGTTATGAGATCGATTACGGTGAGCAAACTGTTGCCCGCGACGAAAGAACGAAAAGCGGGAAAATTCTGGTGTTTTCTTATCCCGATTCGGTGCCGGATGGGGACTGGGCGTATGGAATTTTGCAGGATTACACCATTGATGGCTTGCGCTATGGCGGAACCATGCAGTACGTTCGTACCGGAGAGGTGATCGGCGGACAGCCTCAGTTTACTTTTGACGTTTCCGTCGAATGTGATAATGTTGATGGGAAGGTGTTAATAGCGTCTGCAAAAGAGTTGCTTCAGACTGCCGGAGCAGCCGAGCCGCTTAAGTTTGATCTGCTGCGCTTTGATGTGATGTTTACAACCAGGGGAATGTACACTGCTGGTTATTCCGCCAAAAACTTTGTTACGGAAACACAAAACTCCTGGCCGATCGATTTTGGATGCGCTAAAATTATGCGCCCCGCCGAAGCAACCATCACAGTAACCTCCGATGGCAAAACACAAACACTCATCGAAAGCATCATCGACACCGACCTGGATGGCTGCGTGGATAAGGTGATGCTCAAAAACGACAAGAACTTCGGCTTTCCTTTTTATATTTAGAAATAATTGTATCTTCGGTTTCAAATTTTCGATTATCCCAAAAAAAAAGGAGGTTATTATGCAAATCTACATTCTGTTTACCAAGCTTTCCACCGATCTCTCTTATGAGATGAAAAACCGCGAACGCCAGGGGCGCAGTTGGCTTGAGCAAGTCAAAGCCAAATGCCCGGAGGTGAAATTCCTGTCGCATTACGCCATTCTGGGTGAATACGATTTTATCGACATCTACGAAGCGCCCGATCCCGAAATCGCTGCCAAAGTGTCGATGATAAGCCAGGCCAATGGCGCCATCCATGCCAAGAGTATGTTGGCGATTCCTTATAAGCGTTTCATCGAGCTTACCGAGGAAATTTAATTTAAAGTCTTTTTCTTTTTCACCACAGAGGCACGGAGACACAAAGGAGAAAGCAAAATCCTTTTCACCACAGAGGCACGGAGACACAGAGATTATTTTTTTTTCTTCTTCTTCCTTTGTGCCGTTGTGTCTTTGTGGTTTTTCTTTGTTGTTTTTCACCACAGAGGCACGGAGACACGAAGGAGAAAGCAAAACCGTTTTCACCACAGAGGCACGAAGACACAGAGATTTTTTTTTCTTCTTCCTTTGTGCCGTTGTGTCTTTGTGGTTTTTCTTTGTTGTTTTTCACCACAAAGTCACGGAGGCACAAAGGAGAAAGCAAAACCGTTTTCACCACAGAGTCACGAAGTCACAGAGATTTTTTTTTCTTCTTCTTCCTTTGTGCCGTTGTGTCTTTGTGGTTTTTCTTTGTTGTTTTTCACCACAGAGGCACGGAGGCACAAAGGAGAAAGCAAAAGCCTTTTCACCACAGAGGCACGAAGTCACAGAGATTATTTTTTTTCTTCTTCCTTTGTGCCGTTGTGTCTTTGTGGTTTTTCTTTGTTGTTTTTCACCACAGAGGCACGGAGGCACAGAGAAAAACAAAAGCCTTTTCACCACAAAGTCACGGAGACACGAAGGAGAAAGCAAAACCGTTTTCACCACAGAGGCACGAAGTCACAGAGATTTTTTTTTCTTCTTCTTCCTTTGTGTCGTTGTGTCTTTGTGGTTTTTCTTTGTTGTTTTTCACCACAGAGGCACGGAGGCACAGAGAAAAACAAAAGCCTTTTCACCACAGAGGCACAGAGGCACGGAGGAGAAAGCAAAACCGTTTTCACCACAGAGGCACGAAGTCACAGAGATTATTTTTTTTTCTTCTTATTCCTTTGTGCCGTTGTGTCTTCGTAGTTTTTCTTGGTTGTTTTTCACCACAGAGGCACGGAGGCACAGAGAAAAACAAAAGCCTTTTCACCACAGAGGCACGAAGTCACAGAGATTATTCCTTTTTCTTCTTCTTCCTTTGTGCCGTTGTGTCTTTGTGGTTTTTCTTTGTTGTTTTTCACCACAGAGGCACGAAGACACGAAGGAGAAAGCAAAACCGTTTTCACCACAAAGGCACGAAGTCACAGAGATTTTTTTTTCTTCTTCTTCCTTTGTGCCGTTGTGTCTTCGTGGTTTTTCTTTGTTGTTTTTCACCACAGAGGCACGGAGGCACAGAGAAAAACAAAAGCCTTTTCACCACAGAGGCACGGAGGCACAGAGAAAAACAAAAGCCTTTTCACCACAGAGGCACGGAGGCACGAAGGAGAAAGCAAAACCGTTTTCACCACAGAGTCACGAAGTCACAGAGATTTTTTTTTCTTCTTCTTCCTTTGTGCCGTTGTGTCTTCGTGGTTTTTCTTTGTTTCCCTGGTTTTCCTGACTTTCCTGGCTTTTGCCAATTTTTATCACAGGTATCGTGTTCCTTCTCTTCCTTCATTCATCAGCAAATCTAATATGCTTAGCCCGCTGATAAATCCGTGTTTTTCTGCAAAAACCTGATAATATTTTTGAAAGCTCTCAGCAGGTGGCGTCCGCTTTGGCGTGAAGGCCGTGCGTAAATCTTCCATGCCGGCATGCGCTTTCTTATAATTATCCGTAAAATGTATCTGGATTTCAATATCCATCAGCGATAGCACGGTGTTAAGGATGTGGTGGTTGAAATCGATCAGATGAGGAATGTTCTTTTTATAGGCTTCCAGCAGCTCATCCTGAAAGTAAAGAAAAAACGGAGAGTTGGCATACGCGGTATGGATGGCACGCCAATGCAACAACTGCCAGTTGGTTTGGGTGTCGGTTAATATCTCCTGCGTTTTTGTGTGGTTGCCATTGGGTTTATGCACCGGGATGCTGAGCGGTAGCCGGCCATTGGCGGTGGCTATTTCGCAACGGTTGCGGTAGGTTTGCCGCGGGTAGGTTTCGTGTCGTTCTATTATTACTTCATCCGCCGCCATCATAGCCGAAACGTAATGTACCGGAGGCAGGTAGGCAGTCGATAGTAGGATGCGGTTTCGGGTTTCCATAAAAATTGCGTAGCTGGTAAAGCGCTGCGAAAGTAGAAAGTTTGCAGCAAAAAAAAGTGTGGCATTATTTGCCACACTCTTTTGTACCGCTTTAAATAAGGAGGATTACTTTTTCTCTACGGTAGCTTCTTGCTTGTTCTTGAGGAGCACTTCCTCAATCACTTGCTTCATTGATTCTTTGGGCAGCGCACCCTGTGCCATCTGCGGCTGTTCGTCTGCTGGGCAAAACAACAGCGATGGGATGCTCCGAATGCCAAAAGCAGCCGCAAGTTCCTGCTGATCTTCGGTATCTACTTTATAAATGTTTACTTTACCTTCGTATTCTTTAGAAAGTTCTTCCAGGATTGGAGCAACCATTTTGCACGGCTGACACCAGTCGGCGTAGAAGTCGATGAGGCAAGGCAGCTCGCCTTCAAATTTCCACTCTTTGTTGTTTTCGTAATCAAATACTTTCTTCAGAAATGTTTCTTTTGTTAAATGTTCCATTGTTATAGGTTTTGTGTGATTATTTAAAATAAAAATTTTCTGGATTATTTTGTCAGCAACTCTTGCTTAATGATGCGTTCGAATGCTGCTTTGTCTTTGTATCCACGGTCCATGCGTGGCTGGCCTTCGGCGGGGATGTACAAAAATGCAGGAATGCTGCTGATCTGAAACACCGCTGCCAGCTCTTTCTCCGCCTCTGTGTCGATTTTATAAACCTTGAGTTTTCCTGTGTAATCCTGTGCTATCTCTTCCAGCACGGGAGCTACCATTTTGCAAGGCTTGCACCAGTCGGCGTAGAAGTCGATGATGGCCGGTTCGCTACCTTCGTAAACCCACTCTTGCGGATTTTTTTCATAATCCCAGATTTTTTCTTTAAAAGTTTTGGCGGTAAGAAACTCAGGCGAACTACTTGCTTTTTTGTCACCGCTCACTGTGGCTGTGCTTTCGGCCAATGCTGTTTGCTTTTCGTCACCGCTGGCACTGTTACAAGCTGTGCTGCTAAAGGCTACCAAAAGGCCAATGATTGTTATCAAAACTGTTTTTCTCATGTTAATTATCGGTGTTTAGTTATAAATACTATTTTATTAATACGCTGCAAAACTATAATTTTTTTAATAATTAAATCGTTTCAGTATCACTTTTAAGTATTTTTGCAAAAACCTTGCTAAAAATGAATTCTACCATTATTAATGGTCAGAATGACAGAAAACGATTACAAATGAATTTATAGAAATGAAGCATATCATCGATCAACTCAAGCCTGTGGAATTTGAAACCGCCTTTTCGACCAACGAACAATGTCTGGAATTTTTGGCAGACGAAAAGTGGAAGGATGGTTTTGTGTGTCGCAAGTGTGGCAATACCAACTACTGTAGTGGCAAAACGCCTTTTTCGCGGCGCTGTACGCGCTGCAAGCACGACGAGTCTGCTACAGCCAACACCATTTTCCACCGTTGCAAAATCCAACTCTCCGAAGCCTTTGCCATCGCATACAATGTGTGCAAAACCCCTGATATTTCAACCTATGAGCTGGCACGCCGATTGGAAAAACGCCAGATGACCTGCTGGAAATTCAAAAAAGTAATCACCGACTGCATCAGCCGCAATGGCAGTTTGCAGTTTGTGCAATCAATCGAATAGGGGCAGTCCACAGTTGGCAGCCAGCAGCCAGCAGCAGACAGTCCACAGTTGGCAGTCAGCAGCCAGCAGCCAGCAGCCAGCAGTCAGCAGCCAGCAGTTGGCAGTCAGCAGCCGACAGTTCACAGTTGGCAGTCAGCAGCCAGCAGTCAGCAGCCAGCAGTTGGCAGTCAGCAGCCAGCAGCCAGCAGCCAGCAGCCAGCAGTCAGCAGTTGGCAGTCAGCAGCCGACAATGAAAGCGATGCCAGCAAACAACAAACAACAAACAACAAACAACGAACAACGAACAACGAACAACAAACAACAAACAACGAACAACAAACAACGAACAACAAAAATAATTCGACAGGCGTGGGGTTAAAAAATTTACTTTTGCCCAAATTTTAAAAATTAAAAAATAAATCATCATGAGTGTTTTGGTAGATAAGAATTCAAGGGTAGTAGTGCAGGGTTTTACCGGTAGCGAAGGGACTTTTCACGCACAGCAAATGATCGAGTATGGCACCTGGGTGGTGGGTGGGGTTACGCCCGGCAAAGGCGGCCAATCGCACCTCGACCGGCCTGTTTTTAATACTGTGCGCGAGGCTGTGGAGCAGGAAGGTGCCAACGTGTCGGTGATTTTTGTGCCACCGGCTTTTGCCGCTGATGCTATTATGGAAGCTGCCGATGCCGGAATTGGGGTGGTCATCTGCATCACCGAAGGCATTCCCACCAAAGACATGATGATGGTAAAGGAATTTTTGAAAGATAAAAAAACGCGCCTGGTCGGCCCCAACTGTCCGGGTGTAATCACACCGGGCGAAGCCAAAGTTGGTATCATGCCTGGTTTTATTCACAAACCCGGACGTGTGGGTATTGTGTCCCGCTCAGGAACGCTTACCTACGAAGCTGTCGATCAGCTCACCAAAGCCGGTCTGGGGCAAACTACTGCCATAGGCATTGGTGGCGACCCGATAATTGGTACTACTACCCGCGACGCCATCGAGCTGCTGATGAATGATCCGAAAACTGAAGGTATTGTGATGATTGGTGAAATTGGCGGAACCATGGAAGCCGACGCTGCTGAATACGTGAAGGCCAACAACCACAAGCCCGTGGTAGGTTTTATTGCCGGCGCTACTGCTCCCAAAGGCCGCACCATGGGACATGCCGGAGCTATTATCGGCGGAAAAGACGATACCGCCGAAGCCAAGAAAAAAATTATGCGCGAATGCGGCATCCACGTCGTTGACTCGCCCGCAGATATTGGCAAAAAAATGTCAGAACTGCTCAAAGCCTGATCCGCCCCTTTACAGGAAAATCAGATTTAAACCATAAGGAAATACCAAACGGTTGGCTTGCAAGTCAGCCGTTTTTTGTTGCAAAGCCAAATTATTTACTTTTGCACCTCTTTTTTATTTATCAATTCTTACGCAATGCAGATTCCTTCAAAATACGATCCGTCGCTTACCGAAGATAAGTGGTACCAATGCTGGATGGACAAAGGCTTTTTCAGGTCGCAACCCGACCACCGGGAGCCTTTCTGTATCGTCATTCCGCCGCCCAACGTAACCGGTGTGCTGCACATGGGCCACATCCTCAACAATACTTTGCAGGATGTACTGATACGTCGCGCGCGCATGCAAGGCAAAAATGCTTTGTGGCTGCCCGGCACCGATCATGCCTCTATTGCCACCGAAGCCAAAGTGGTGGCGCATCTTAAAGACAAAGGAATCGACAAGAAAAACCTGAGCCGCAGCGAGTTTCTCGAACATGCCTGGGAATGGAAGGAAAAACATGGCGGCATCATCCTCGAACAGCTCAAAAAGCTCGGTGCTTCATGCGATTGGGAACGCACCCGTTTCACCATGGACGAAAGCATGTACGAGTCGGTGATTGATGTCTTTATCGATTTGTACAACAAAGGATTGATTTATCGCGGCGTACGGATGGTCAACTGGGACCCCGCGGCCCTCACAGCTCTCTCCGATGAGGAGGTGGTGTATCAGGAAGAAGACTCAAAACTTTATTACGTAAGGTATCAGGTAGAAAACGAAAATGATCAGTGGGTAACCATAGCAACCACGCGGCCGGAAACAATTTTGGGCGATACGGCGGTGTGCGTTAATCCTAACGACAAACGCTTTGTGTCGCTGAGTGGGAAGCGCGTGCTGGTGCCACTCATCAACCGCTCTGTGCCCATCATCCAGGATGAATACGTTGACATGGAATTTGGCACCGGTTGCCTTAAGATTACTCCGGCACACGACATCAACGATTATGAAATTGGCATTCGCCACAAGCTCGATACCATCGACATTTTCAACGACAACGGCACCCTCAACGAGGCGGCTCAGTTGTATGTTGGCGAAGACCGCGACGACGTGCGTCGTAAGATTGTAAAAGACCTCGAGGCCGCCGGCAATCTTGTGAAAGTAGAAGATTATCAAAATAAGGTTGGATACTCTGAACGCACACATGTGGCCATAGAGCCGAAGCTTTCGCTGCAATGGTTTCTCAAAATGGCAGAGCTGGCCGGCCCGGCACTCGATGTGGTGATGGACGATACCATAGCCTTTCATCCAAAGAAATTTAAAAATACCTACCGCCACTGGATGGAAAATGTCCGCGACTGGTGCATTTCGCGCCAACTGTGGTGGGGCCAACGCATTCCGGTTTATTATCTGCCCAACCGCGAAATGGTGGTGGCTAAATCGGCGAAAGAAGCGCTGCAAAAGGCGCGCGCACAATATCCCGAACTCGTGAATCTTACCATCGAAGATGTAAAACAAGACGAAGATGTGCTCGACACCTGGTTTTCGTCGTGGCTGTGGCCAATATCTGTTTTCGACGGAATTCGTCATCCCGACAACGCCGACATCAAATACTATTATCCTACCAACGATTTGATCACTGCGCCGGAAATTTTGTTTTTCTGGGTGGCGCGCATGATTATGGCGGGGCTGGAATACCGCGGCGAGATACCTTTCAAAAATGTTTATCTCACCGGAATTGTTCGCGACAAGCAAGGACGCAAAATGTCTAAGTCGTTGGGCAACTCGCCCGATCCGGTAGAAATGATGAAACAATACGGCGCCGACGGAACACGTGTGGGAATGCTGTTCACTTCGCCGGCAGGCAATGATTTGCCTTTTGATATTTCCCTTTGCGAACAGGGACGTAATTTTAGCAACAAAATATGGAATGCACTGCGATTGGTGAAAGGGTGGGAAATAGACAGCAATTTGCCGCAGCCCGAAAACAGTGCCGTTGCCGCCGATTGGTTCGAGGCGCAATTTAATGATGCACTCAAAATTATTGATGAGCATTATGATAAATACCGCATTTCGGATGCACTCATGGCCACCTACAAACTTGTCTGGGACGACTTCTGTTCGTGGTATCTCGAGATGATAAAGCCGGCGTATCAGCAGCCCGTCGATGCCGTTACTTACGCGCGAACCATTGCCATTTTCGAAAATCTTATGAAGGTGCTCCACCCGTTTATGCCATTTCTTACCGAAGAGATTTGGCATCTGCTGGCCGACCGCGACGCAAACGATTGCATCATTGTGGCTCCCTGGCCGGAGCGTCAACGCATTCATCACAAAATCCTCGAGCAATTCGACTTTGCCAAAGAGGTGGTGAATGCTGCCCGAAACGTACGCGCTGCCCGCAACATTCCACAAAAAGAAGCCCTCGATTTTTATATCAAAAAAAATCTCGATCAGCAGCCCGACACTACTTTTGATGGATTGATTGCCAAGTTATGCAATTTGCGAAAGCTCGAATATGTGGACGAAAAAGTGGATAATGCGCTCTCGTTTGTTGTACGTTCAACGGAGTTTTATATTCCGCTCACCGAAACCGTGGATGTGGAAGCCGAAATTAAGAAGTTGCGCGACGAGCTTACCTACACGCAGGGTTTTCACAATTCGGTGATGAAAAAACTCGCTAACGAGCGTTTCGTAAATAATGCTCCGGAGGCTGTGGTTGTTAGTGAGCGCAAGAAGCTCTCGGATGCTGAGAATAAAATAAAGGTGATAACTGATCAGATAGCTGCGCTGCAAGGATAAGGTGAAATCCCAGAATTCATTAAAGCGAAATTCAAAAAAAACACTATAGCTAAAATTCAAAATTCCAAACCCTCGTGCTTGGAATTTTTTGTTTGTAGCTTGATTTAGTGGCTTTTTACTTTTATTCCGAAAATACGTATTGCAAAATGTTGGCACCCATTTTCAGCGCTTTCATGCGGGTTTCTTCCGAATCTTTGTGCACATCGTAGTCTTCCCATCCATCGCCAAGATCGGCTTGGTAAGTATAATAACAAACCAGGCGCCCTTCCCATATCAGCCCAAATCCCTGAGCAGGTTTGCCATCGTGCTCATGAATTTTGGGAGGGCCGTTGGTAAAATTAAATTTTTGGTGATAAATAGGATGATCGAAAGGTAACTCGACGAAATCAAGCTCCGGAAAAACTTTTTTCATCTGCGGACGGATAAACTTATCCAAACCATAATTGTCGTCGATATGCAAAAAACCGCCTGCCAACAGGTACTCGCGAAGATTGCTTGCCTCTTGTGTGGAAAAAACAACGTTGCCATGTCCGGTAAGATGAACAAAGGGATAGTTGAAAATGTCGGTGCTGCCCACTTCCACAGTAGCTGGTTCTTCGTTGATGGTAGAGCGCAATTGTGCATTGGTAAAGGTTATCAGATTGGGAAGTGAGGTAGGATTGGCATACCAATCGCCACCACCATTATACTTTAAAAGAGCTATTTGCACACCACCCTTCGGAAGGGCGGCTGCCATCAAAAGCACAGCAATTACAGAAAAGGCCAATATTTTTTTCATAAATAATCTTATTGATTTTTCAACGCTAACGTGTGGCAGGCCACCAGCGCTGCTGTTTCCGTTCTTAAACGGTTTTCGCCCAAACTTATTGGTTCAAATCGCTGATGTAGTGCCAGAGTAATTTCATTGTTGCTAAAGTCGCCCTCCGGACCTATTAGCACAACGATTTCCTTGCCTGGCTCCGCTGCATCGTAAAGTAGCCGGTGAGGCTGATCACTTACATAGGCAATCAGCTTTTGTGCGGCATCTTTTTGCGAGTTGACGAACTCATCAAAAGGCGTAAGTTCATTGAGTACCGGTAGCCACGTTTGTTGCGACTGCTTGATGGCAGCAACGAGGATTTTGTGGAGGCGTTCGGGATTTATTCTGATGCGCTCCGAATGCCGGCATTGTAGTGGTGTGATGTTGCCGATGCCAATCTCAGTGGCTTTTTCGAGAAACCACTCAAAACGTGCTATGTTTTTGGTGGGGGCTACGGCAAGGTGATTGCGTCGGTGGGGAGGTGCCTTTATAAACTGCTTTTCGATAACTTCAAAATGACACGCGCGGGGATTGTTATCCACGAGCTTACATGTAAATCGCTGGCCATTGCCGTCGGTGAAGATTACACGCTCATCAGGCAGCAACCTCAATACACGGCTGATATGCCGCGACTCCTCTGCGTCGGTGGTAAAATGTTCGCCGGCAATTTCCGTCAGGTAAAACCAATGCATCTCCTTATTCCTTATTATTAATATGGTAAAACAAAAAAACCTGCTCCGGTTACAGAGCAGGTTTTTTGATAAACTGTGAGATCACTATTCGAGAATAATTTTCTGAATACGTGTAGATTCTTCATTGACAAGCTGCACAAAGTAAATTCCTTTGGGCTGTGTCGAAAGATTGATGGTAGTGCTTTGGGCAATAACACCGCGATAGATTACCTGTCCTTTTACGTTGGTGATGGTGAGGGTAGCATCTTTATCGAGGCCTTTTATTGTCAGTTGGCCAGAGGTTGGGTTAGGATAAATGGCTACCGATTCCAGCGTGTTTTCACCAATAGCTACAGGGCTTAGCTTCATGTTGTTGATCATCGACATGCCTTCAATGGCAAACAACCCGTTGTAGTTGGGCATTGCCGTGCTGTACGTAACGCTGGCAACAAATTCCTGTTCGGTCGAAGGGCGATACAAGCGATAGCTCATTAGTTCACCTTCAACCATTCCATTTACTAGTTTGGGTGTTAAAACCATTTCGTCACCAAAAGCTATCAGCAGGATGTTATTGTCATAGCTCGTTACTTCTGCAAAACCAACGCAGATTCCTTCTGTATTGAAAACTCCAATTTGATCACCAATCTCAAGAGTTTCAAGCACTGTGTTCTGAATGGATATAAAATGAGGAATGCTGGTATTTTCTACATCGTTCCAGGCAATGTTTTCACCTTTGTATGGCTTGGTTACAACCGAAGATTTGGCTGATTTTGCAAATGGAGGATAAGTATAAGTGTCGGCGTTGTACATATTGAGCAAGTATGCCTCATCAGGCAGCAGGTTGGTAAGTGAGAAAACGCTTCCCCCTGGCCAGTATATATCGCCTGAGTGCATGTTGTACACGAATAACAGATTAGCACCTACTTCGGTTGCAAAATCTAAAGTAGCCACCTCGTAGGGTACCCTTACCGGAAGATAACTGGAACCTTTGGGAATATTTACAGTTTTATTGGCTGTTTCGGTACCTGTAACAATACAGCTATCTTTTGCTATCATTTTCGATTTGTAGCCTAAAATAGGAGTGATGTTACCAATGGTGTTGATGTTTTCCGGAGCCCACCAGATACCATAAGGTTGCTGACGGATGGTGATAATCATGTTATCCGCAACACCTTCTAATACATCGACAATAGCAGCGCTTGGTGCGGGTTCCATGTAGATGGAAATGCCACTCCAGTTTTCCTGAATGGTCAAACATTGCACCTGCGTTATCTCAATGTTGATATTGCCAAATTCACCATTTTCGCCACCAACGGCAATGTAATAGGTACCGGCGCTCAGGTCGCAGAAACCAGCGGCTGCTGCATCATTGTTACAGCCATCCTCGGCATAGTCGATAGCTCCATCAGGAATCACGGCAGGGAAGATGGGTGCGTTATCGCAATCATCATACAAAGCAACGAAGGTGTTAAAATCAGAACCGCACGTGGATACAAAAATGTCCATGTCGGTGAGAAGGCTCACAGTGAACCAATGCAATTGTCCTTCAACGAAAGTTTCTGCATTCAAAGCGGGATCGTTGGGAGCGCCGTAATCAGTAGCATCAAAGCATCCGCTTACAACCTCTACACAAACTGTATCCGAAGGGGCGGATTCTGTTCCGTCGGGCATAATCTGCGTTACATAGTAGCACCAGTTGCCATCATGGATTACGTCAAACATCTTTGTTTCGGGAGTGCCTTTGAGTAGCCAGATAAATTCGTATCCCGGAGCTCCGTTGTCGAGCATGCGGTAAACATTGAAGGTTGGAACATAAGCGCCACCATCTTCATAGATAGTAACGTAGCCATCAAAACTATCCGGGCCGCCTGTAAAGCCATCTCCCATAAAATAATACTCAGCTACCTGAGGGCCGGCAATGGCTCCGGTATTTACGGTTATCGTGAAGTTGATAAAGTGGAAAGGAACTCCATTCACCCAAAAATATTCAGGAGCAGCATCCCATGATACTTTTTGGCCATCGATAACAGCAATAACGTCGTTACCTGTCGATTCCGGAAAAACTGAAGCATTTACCGGTGTGATACCGGCGGGTAGGATAATTTCGAAATATCGGCCAAAATCCTGGTCTCCGAATGGATCTTCCGGTGCATAAGCAGTAAGCGTAAACTCCAATGCAGTAGTGGAAGAAGGAACGTAGTCGTTGTTACTTTCTACTTCGCCCATTACGATGTCGGTGCCTTTCTCTTTTTTCTTTGCAGCCGCTGTCCAGTCCAGCTCAACATAGCCATAGGCAGGGTCTGACGCTGCGGTGAGTGTCGGGCGGTCGTTGTTCAGTTCAAAATCCTGATTGGTAGTGTTGCCGTCAGTTACAACCACACCCGTTGCTGTTGAAGTAGAATACCCAACGGCAAATCCGCTTGCGGTAACATCATAAGTTCCGGCTGGAATATCGAATGAATAATTTCCGGCAACATCGGTGGTGGTGCTGAAAACATCAGCCGAAACAGTTACGCCTTCGATACCGGTGATACCGTCGGTGACCACGCCACTAATGGCTCCTACAGCGTTGGCATCAACAACAAATCCAGCCTGGTAATTGTAACCGAGGCATGGATTTCCGAAATAGGAGGTCGGGGCAATCATGAAATAATAAGTACCTGCGGGCAGGTTCATAAATTCGATAGAATCTTTCAAACAAGCAGGAAGGCTTTTGTAATGTGTAAAATAATTCCCTAAGTTTTCGCATCCGGGTACTCCCAATTCAGCTTGCGTCACCAGGCCAAATGTAGTAGTTTCCTCGGCAATAACTGATAGCTTTATGTTGCTGATAGCCCCGATGGTGATTTCAAACCAGTCGGTATCGCGGGTGCCACCGTTGGCAGAGAGGTTGCCAAAAATCACATCACCGTCAGCCACGTTTACGAAAGCCGGTGGATCGATGTTACATCCGTCATTATCAAAAGCGCCACAGGCTTCACCTTCGGGTGTTCCAACAGCGGGTAAGGTGCAGGTGGTTTCTTCGTAAATGCTTAAGAAACCTTCGCCGCTTTCTGAAGCAAATCCCGCTATCCTGACAAAATATTCTGTACCGGTAACAACAGACCACGTAACTTTGGATTGTGTTCCACAAAAATCATCATTGCTAGCAAGTAAAGTACCGTTGCAGGCATCATAAATTTCCAGGTAAGTATCGAAGTCGCTGTCACAAACATCTGCACTTGCATTTCCGGTGAATGTGGCTGTATAGCTGTACCAGATGTCATACTTACCATCTCCGGGCCAGATGCTTTGCGTAGCTTCTACTGTTGAATAATAGAGGCCATTCACTTCGCCAACTGCTTTTGCATTGAGGCAGTCGTCGTTAGGCACTACCGTAGTAGGCGCAATGTTCAGATCGAAACTGGGGATGGAAAAACTTTTGGCGTTTGGCCAACTGTCGATGATAAGATAATAGGTGCCGGCTTCAAGCGCGATGCTAAAACCATGCACCAGACCATCGCCGTAAGTGTCGGTGCTAACGGCAAGACACGTGGCTGTTGGGTTATCGTAGCACTGCTCATTGAGCGCCATGCCTGAATAGGTTGTGCCATCAGGATCGATGGTGAAGGTGAGAGTGGTATCGAAAGCCAGATTAAGCTCCAGAATCATGTCTTCACCGCCATCGAAATCGTTAAGGCAGGTATTGTCGTAATTGTTGCCTCTGCCGGTAGTGGTTTCACCTAAAAGGCTAACAGGTAAGTCACCACCACTGGTGATGTTGATAACCACCGGCGTGACGCAGTCGTCACCTATAGCTTTGGAGCCTCCGGGGGCAAGAGGAACTTGTGCAGTGGGGCCGTGCATTTGGCGAATCAGCTCAAGCTTGTCAGGAGCGGTATTACTTGTTTGATTATCAGGTAACCTCTGAGCAGTTAGCGAGACTGAAAAACCAATCACGAGTGCCAAAAGACAAAATTTAGTAAACGTTTTCATAATGATCTCAGTTTAAATGAATATTTGATTTATTGCTATTTTCTTACGTTTGATGCTTCTTACTTCTTAGGGAAATCAACTGCAATTATAAATATTAATATCCAAAGCGCAAACGGATTTTTTTTCTCCGTCAGTTGTGATTTCTCAAAGTTAATTCTAAAGCATTTATTTTTAAACACATAACCTATGATGCAGTAATTTCCTGGAATCGTTTCTTAACAAAGATTAACGCACTGTCTTCTTCACATTTGTCAATACCAAGAGTTGCAAAAATACACAAATCTTTACCAGGAAGCATTTTCTTCAATAAAAACAACCATTTCTGTTAATAGTTTTTATCAACAACTTATAAACATATGCCAGCAGCAAAGTCAATCGGGTAGCTGCCGCTGATTGCTAAAAAGAAGAGCGTCTGTCTAAACCTCCTCGCCGTCTTCGGCTAACTTTTTATTTAGTTTTTTCAGGTTATATTTTACCAGCCAGTAGGACACCAGAATAGCTGCCGGCCAGAGTAAGAGATGTATGATTTCGCTTAAATACATATTATTCTTTTTTATTATGAAACATAATGAGTTTAAAATCAATGAATTCTAATAAGCATGGGATTCTCCGTCAAATTCCTGTGCAGTAATTTTCTTGTTGTTGATGGCGCGCCAGGCAATCACGATATAAACCAGGACAAAAGGCACCATTAGCGACACGTAGCTCATAGCCGTAAGGGTAAAATGGCTTGAGGAGCTGTTCATAATAGTAAGTGAACTGTTAAGATCGTAGGTGGAAGGATAAAATGCTGTATGATTGAAGCCTGCAATCAGGAATAGGGCAAAAACTGTGAGCACCGTACCGCCGCCTGCCATCCAAATTCCTTTGGAGCATTTGCCAAATATGGTTCCGAATAAGCCCCACAGCACGGCCAATACGCCCACCAAAAACAGGGTCAGCACTACCGGCATTGCCAGGAAGTTGTGCAAATATTTATACGGCTCCATCTTTACTGTCCAAAACAACGGATCAACACCGGTTTGCGGAACTACGGCAAAGCCATCGCTGGTGAGTAACAGTCCGGTAAATAGCAGAAAGAATACCACGAACGGAATCCCATTGATGATAAGTTGGCGGCGCACGCGATCATTGATTGCCTTTTCGTCGATGTCGTTGTCGAGATAGAGAATACCCAACACGCGCGCCAGGAAAAACACCGCCAGACCCAGCGAGAGATTTTGAATGTTGAGCGCCGCCTCTAATCCGTGGGCAGGACCCTGCCAGGCCGAGATGGTAGTAGAACCCGTGCCGAAAATGTTGGTGAGGTTGAGTTTATCAACCGAGAACTCACTGCCGGTAAAAAATGTGGAAACGGCCACACCAATGAGGATGGTGCCAACCGCGCCATTTATAAACAGAAAAACTTCGTAGGTTTTTTGTCCCAGAAAATTGTTGGGCTTGGTGCGGTATTCATAGGCGATGGCCTGCACGATAAATGCAAACAGAATGATCATCCACACCCAGTAAGCGCCTCCGAAGCTCGTGGAATAAAACAGCGGGAAGCTGGCGAAGAAAGCACCGCCAAAGGTTACCAAGGTGGTAAAAGTAAATTCCCATTTACGCCCCAGCGAGTTGACAATCATCTTTCGTTCCATGTCGGTTTTGCCCAATCGGAAGATGAGTGTTTGGCCGCCTTGCACAAAAAATAAAAAAACCAGCAGGCTGCCCAGCAACGAAATGATGATCCACCAATATTGCTGCAATGATAATAATGATAGTGTTTCAAACATGTTAGTGTCCTCCTGTCATTCCTTTTTTTATTTGAGTAATCATAATTTTAATTTCGGCGATAAACAGCGTGGTAAAGGTTACGGCGAAGAGCCAAAAGGTAACCTGTACAGTGCTGGAATCGAGCTGCGACACGGCGGCCAGTGTAGGCATCAAATCCTGAATTACCCACGGCTGGCGCCCCAACTCAGCCAGCACCCAGCCGGCCTGGCTGGCAATGTAAACCAGCGGAATAGTCCATATCGCCACGTAAAGCAGCCAGCGCATTTTTTCCAACTGGTTGCGCAATACAAAGATCAGCATCACTATGAACAGTGCCAGGAAATGACCGGAAAGGATCACCATGAGATGGAACGAATAAAACGATAATGGCACACTTGGCACAAGCCCGGCCAGGTTGTCATCATTATAGTATCCATAACCAAAATACCGGAAAGTACTTTCTACCCATTCCGGATCGTCGAAGCGCGCACCATATTCTTCTTTCTTTTCGGTGTCGCCCGCGCGCAAAGCTTCTTTATACATTTTTAGGGTGGTAATGGCTTCTTTGCCACGCTGTATTTTTTCGCGATATGAAAGTACATCTTCGCCGGTGCGAGGATTGTGGTAGCCATTCACCAGATTTTTAATACCGGGAATATAGGCATTTGGATCAAGAAAAGTCATGTAGGAGAGCATGTTGGGAATTTCTATTTTGAAAGCAAAATCGCCGTGTAGTAATTCTCCTTCCTCAGTGGAGGTTGGTGGCTGTTCGAGAAAACCAATGGCGATCAGCGGCACATTGGTGCGTCCTTCCGTTAGCGCTTCCATAGCGGCAAATTTCATGGGCTGCACCCGTGCTATTTCGCGCGCCGACTCGTCGCCGGTAAATATTAAAAATACGGAACTTACTATGCCAAATACAGTTGCTACCACAATACTTTGTTTGGCAAAAACGGTATTACGCTTCTTGAGCAGAAACCAGGCGGAGATACCAACCACAAATATGGCTGCCAGCACATAGCCTGAGGCGATGGTATGCAGGAATTTATTGACGGCAGTAGGCGAAAATAGTATCGCCCAGAAATCGACCATTTCGTTGCGGGCGGTATCGGGATTAAAAGCCATGCCCACGGGATTTTGCATCCAGGCGTTGGCCACCAGAATCCACAGCGCCGAAAGGTTGGCGCCAATAGCTACCAGCCAGGTAGAAAGCAGGTGAAAGCCTTTGCTCACTTTGTTCCAGCCAAAAAACATTACGGCAATAAAAGTAGATTCCAGAAAGAAAGCCATGATGCCTTCGATGGCCAGCGGCGCGCCGAAAATGTCGCCGACAAACCACGAATAGTTGCTCCAGTTGGTGCCAAATTGAAATTCCAGGATAATACCCGTGGCGATGCCGATGGCAAAGTTGATTCCGAATAGTTTCGCCCAAAATTTGGTGATGGTTTTCCACTTTTCGTTACCGGTGCGCACATAGATGGTCTCCATGATGGCGATGATAAAGGCAAGTCCCAGCGTTAGCGGCACAAATATCCAATGAAACATCGCTGTGAGCGCAAATTGCCCTCGTGACCAATCAATGAGGGTTAAGTCAAAATTTTCCATTTTCTTTTCGATTTAATAGTTGAGAGTTTTTTTTGTAAAAATGAATTTGATTGGTATCATTTACTCAATGTCGGTGAGGCGTTCTATCACGTAGTTGCTTCGGTCGGCATCGGTGCTGAAGTTAGTTTTGAGAAAGTCGGGGAAGAAAAAGAGTTTTAGCACCGCAAACATGATGAAGAGCTTGATGATGATAATCAGCCAGAGCTGCCGTCCCCAAGTCATCGAGGCAAAGCCGTTGTAATAAAACCGCCATATCCTCCTCATGATGTTGCCTTTGGTGTGCATAATGAATTTAAGATTTTCCGTTGATGGGTTGGGTTTGTTATTCGATTCCGCACGTGCGATACTCCAAATTCCAGGAATACAAAGCCCGAATAAAATTCAATATTTTAAATCCAAAAAAAACAAACCTGTTACGGGTACGTAAAATTTGTTTTTTGGATTTATTTGTCATTTGGAATTTAAAAATTGGAGCTTTATTCCTTGAGCACACAATTATTCACCTTCTTTTATGACCACAAAATCAATGGCCTCGTAGCCTTTGTCGTTGATAGCTTCCTGCATTTGCGCAAAGCTAACCAATGAAGTGTCGAAAGATACAATAGCTGATGAGTCGGCGAGGGTGACTTCTACGTCTTGCACACCGGGCAATTGAGCCACCGCCGCTTTTACTGTCCTTACGCATCCTTCGCACGTCATCCCTGTAACGGTGATATGGATGGTTTCGACAGCTTCGGGATTGATGGCAACTGATGCCGCTTCATCACTGCTGGTTTGTTTTTCGGTAGAGGTGCCACAGGCTGCCATCAGCAGCGCTGCCAGAAAAATGAAATAGACTTTTTTCATAATAAATGATGTATTGATTAGATAATTGAACTTTGTTTGGAGGGCTAAAAGTAGAACTATTTCATTGTCGCCGATAAGCATCTGCTCAAAAATTTACTACTTCGTTTTGTTTTTTATCTTAAAGAACAACCAAAACACTTTCATTTACAAAGTTTTAGGGCTTATTTTTAAACAATTTTAAATAAACATTTTAAGGGATTTTGGTTTGAGGAGGTAAAATTATCGAAGTAATGAATGAGATCAGTCTAAAAAGTCTTAAGAACCCCTAAATCCCCTAAAGGGGACTTGTTTTGAGTTTTTATACCGAACTCATGAATGGTACACTGTTTAGATTCCGGTATTTTGAATCTTGTAATTTGATTTTTTTTGTCATTTGAGAATTGATAGGGCTTCTGCCACCAGCGGGGTCAATTTGTCAGCCGACAGGCCGCTGGCATAGCCTTTGATTTGGCCGGCAAAAATTAGTAATTCTGAAAATTATGAAAGAGATACAAAAAGGAAAAATCAACGTACAAACGGAGAACATTTTTCCGATCATCAAAAAATTCCTTTATTCCGACCACGAAATTTTCCTGCGCGAGCTTATCTCCAACGCAGTAGATGCAACACAAAAACTAAAGACGTTGGCCACAACCGGCCACTTCAAAGAGGAGCTGGGCGACCTTACCATCCATGTGGAAGTGGACAAAAAGAAAAAAACGCTTACCATCCGCGACCGTGGCATCGGCATGACCGCCGAGGAGGTGGATAAATACATCAATCAGATCGCCTTTTCGAGTGCCGAGGAGTTTGTGAAAAAATTTAAAACAAAATCAGAAGCCGAACAAAATGCCATCATCGGCCACTTCGGACTGGGTTTTTATTCAGCATTTATGGTTTCCGATCAAGTGGAGCTTATTACCAAAACCTATAAAAAAGGTGGCGCCACCAAACCGGTAAAATGGGTGTGCGACGGCAGCCCCGACTACGAGATGATGGAAGCCGATAAGAAAGAGCGCGGTACTGAAGTAATCCTACACATCAGCGACGACGAGAAAGAATTCCTGGAAGAATACAAAATCCGCGAGTTGCTCAAAAAGTATTGTCGCTTCCTGCCGGTGCCTATTCAGTTTGGAACCCGCAAAGAGCAGGTGAAAGTAGAAGGTGAAAAAGACAAAGATGGCAACGACAAATACAATGAGGTCGAAAAGCCCGATATCATCAACAATACCAACCCGCTTTGGAAACGCAAGCCTGCCGACCTGACCGACGAAGACTACAAGAATTTCTACCGCGAGCTTTACCCCATGAACTGGGAGGAGCCGCTGTTCCATATCCACCTTAATGTCGATTATCCTTTCAACCTTACCGGAATATTGTATTTCCCCAAGGTGAAGAAAAATCTGGAGATTCAGCGCGACAAAATCCAGCTCTATTCCAATCAGGTTTTCGTTACTGATTCCGTAGAAGGTATCGTTCCCGACTTTCTTACGTTGATGCACGGCGTGCTCGATTCGCCCGACATCCCGCTCAACGTGTCGCGCAGCTATTTGCAAAGCGACCGCCGCGTAAAACAGATTTCAAATCATATCACCAAAAAGGTAGCCGACAAACTGGATGAGATTTTTAAAAATGACCGCCCACAGTTCGAGAAGAAGTGGGACGACATCAAAGTGTTTATCTATTATGGTATGATTTCCGACGAGAAATTCTACGATCGCGCCCGCAGCTTTACGCTGGTCAAAAATACCGAAGGGGAAGCCTTTACCCTCGACGAGTTCCGCGAAAAAATTAAAGAGAGCCAGCAAGACAAAGACAAAAAAGTGGTGTATCTCTATGCCACCGATGCCGACGAACAGCACAGCTACATCCACACCGCCCGCGACCGCGGCTATCAGGTGCTGCTCATGGATGGCGTACTCGACAACCATTTTATCAACACACTCGAACAAAAACTCGACGACACCATTTTTGCGCGCGTGGATGCCGATACCATCGACAATCTGATAAAAAAGAACGACGACAAGCTGCCTTCAAAGCTCGACGACAAGCAGAAAGAAGCCATCAAACCGGTTTTTGAGCAAGCGGTTGACAAGGCTAAATTCACTGTCATTTTCGACAACCTTAGCGAGAAAGATTTGCCGGTGCTCATCACGCAGCCCGAATTTATGCGCCGCATGAAAGATATGTCGGCACTGGGTGGCGGCATGATGGGGATGGGCAGCCTGCCCGATAGTTACAATCTGATCGTTAACAGCAACCATCCGCTCATTGCCAAACTGGCCGGTGAAACCAACGAAGAGGTGCGCAAGCAGTTGGCCAAACAATTGACTGACATTGCTTTGCTTTCGCAAAATCTGTTGCGAGGCGAAGACCTCACCCGGTTCATCCGCCGCAGTATCGAAATTTTATAATTCTTTTTTCTAAATAAAAAACTGTACAGGGCGTTACCATTCAAAACATTGGCAACGCCCTGTTTTTGTTTTTGCAGGTCGGAATTGTGGTTTTGGTTTTGAAAAAAATAAAAATAGACGATATGATCAGGACTTACCCCATCAACGCTCAGGCTGAATTGCGTGCACTTAACGAACTGGATTTGGCCGACATCAAACAGGCAGTGCTCATCGCTGAGCTCGACACTTCCTGCGAGATAGTAGTGCATGTAGAAGATGTGTGCAGCGGAGATGTGATGGAACGTGCCAGCGAAGTTTTTCTGCAAAAAGTAGGACACAAAACCGTAAACCACAACGGCGTACTCTTTTATCTTGCGCTGCGCAATCGAAAGTTTGCTGTAATCAGCGACACAGCGATAACACAAACTACCTCGCCCAGATTTTGGGAAGCGCTTAAGCTGGAGATGCTCGACTATTTCCGCGAGAATAACTTCACCAATGGTCTTATCTACGGCATTGGCCGCACGGGGCAATACCTCAAAAGTTTTTTCCCTTACCAGCACAACGACATCAATGAGCTGCCCGACGAAGTGTCGATGGGATAGGTGAAAGGTCATGTGCAATAAGATTGGCGCAACTCGCTGAAAAACAATTATCAGGTCAGGAGTTCTCAACTTACTGATCGGCTTCAAAATATCGACTCCCGCGCTATTGCTCCTGCAGCACTTTCTGAATATCGCTCATCCGACCATACAAAATCACCAGATCATTTTCTTTTATTACCGTTTGTGAATTTGCCATGGCTTGCATCTTGCGGATTTTTTTGGTGATGCCACGATTGTCTTTGGTGTCGTGCTCATCTACCACATTTAACACAATCACATTATATTTTTTAGGAAAATCGATTTTTTCGAGCGGCTTGTCGAGAAACGGTTGCGGTAGTTTTGCTTCTACAATGTAATGGTCGTCGGTAAGCTCAAAAGAGTCGATGATTCCTTTTATGTTGAGTTTTTTTGCCCAGCGCTCGGCAGTCTCTTCTTCGGGATGAACAATTTCGGTAATGCCCATGGCTTTGAGCACGGTTTGGTGCAGCGGGGTAACGGCACGGCTGATGATCCGTTTTACGTTGTACTGTTTCATCACTGCGGTAGCCATAATGTTGGCACCGGCATCCTCACCAATGGCTATCACCACAATGTCGGTGTCCTTTAGCGGGAGGTTGGAGATGGCCTGCGAATCGGAGGCATCCAGGCAAATGGTATGTGCTATTTTGTCTTTGAGCAGCTCTACCTTGCTCATCACTTTGTCCACGCCAATTACTTCGTGGCCTGCCTCAGTAAGTTTTTCGGCCAGCGACGATCCAAAAATTCCAAGTCCGATGATGATGTATTTCATAACTAATTAATTAAGATTCGTTCGGTGGGATAAGTATAATTCAGATGTTTTACCCTGCGCAGCATAGCCACCATGATAGTGAGCATGCTTACGCGTCCCACAAACATGGTAACTATTATCACCAGTTTACTGGCGCTGCTCAAAGTTGCTGTTATTCCCAGGCTCAGCCCCACGGTGCCATAGGCCGATATGGTTTCAAAAACTACATCCAGTGCCTTTAGCTCCGGATCGAAGCTGGTGATAAGAAAAATGGCTATTCCGATATTAATAATCGAAAGCGTAATGATAGCAAATGCACGGTGCACCGAGTTAGCAGCAATTTGTTTTCTGAATACTTCTATCCGGCTGCGGTCGCGCGCCAGATTGTAAATGTTGAGAAATGCCAGCGCCAGGGTACTGGTTTTTATCCCGCCACCAGTAGAAGAAGGCGACGCTCCCACAAACATCAGAAACATTACCACCAGAATAGTCGAAAAATGAAGTGCGCTGGTATCTATTGTATTAAATCCTGCTGTTCGGGGCGTGGCAGCACCAAAAAACGCCGTTACCATTTTGCCCCACAAACTATAGCCCGCCATGGTATTGTTGTATTCCAGGATGAAAATTGAAACCGTTCCCAAAGCAAGCAGAACGATGGTGCTAATAATTACGATACGCGTATTAATATTAATGATCCATGGCCTGTGCCGGGGCGGGCGACTTCTTAGCTTTGGCAGCAGCCTGTCGAGCAGGAGATGTCGGAGGTAGGTATAAAAATTGAAAAGAATTGGAAATCCCAGCCCACCGGCGATGAGTAAAAAGGCAAGGATGAGATGCAACGGAAAATTAAAACGAAACACCGTTTCATAAAGGCTGTTTTGTAAAGTAGAAAACCCTGCATTGCAAAACCCCGACACCGCATGGAAAACGCTGAAATAAATGCGCGACGATAAACTGCCAAACTGATCAGTAGTAACGCTAAAAAATACCAGCATGGCTCCGGCAAGCTCAATGGCCAGGGTAAGTATGATAATTCTGCGCAACGTATCGAACACCTCAGCAATCTTGTCGGAGTTGGCCATATCCTTGAGCATAAGCTGATTTTCGTATGTAGCGCCCCCTTTGAAAAAGTAGCTGAAGTAGCTCGTAAAAGTCATAATGCCAATACCGCCCAATTGTATGAGCAACAGGATAACACTTTGCCCGAATAAAGTAAAATAGCTTCCGGTATCCACTACGATAAGCCCCGTTACGCACACCGCGCTGGTAGAGGTAAACAATGCATCGATGATGGAGATGCCGCTGTGTGTGGCGTTAGGAAGAGTGAGTATTATGGTTCCTAAAGTAATGATCAGCAAAAAGCTAATTACAAAAAGCTGTGCCGGATTCACATAACGTTTGCGATAGTTGATGCGGATGGTGGACGCCTCGCGGACAAAAAGCAGCATAATGGCCAGGTACGTCCATTGGGTCAATTGCAGCAGCCGCAGATCTGTTAATTCTAAAATATCCACTACCAGTGCCACACAAAAAAACGCCAGCATCGCATCAAAAACCCACACGCTGCGTGGCGGACGCCACTTTTTGCGCAAATAGCGGAATGCAATATTTACAGCCCCCACCACCAATACTACAAGATAAAACCACACCAGCGCTACCTGGTGCGAAACAGGTTTCTGATAGCCAAAGTCGTAAATAATAGCAACTTCGGCCACCAAAATGATGGCCAGCGGAAGGTATTTTAGAATTCTTAGAATAGCGTTCATAGGTTGATTGCCGGAGCCGCAAATCTATTAAAAATCTGTTGTGGTACTTTTTCCTCAAAATAGCCACACGGAACAACCAACGGCGTCGCTTAGCGCGACACCGTTGGTAAACTCTAAGCGCCCTGCGCCCAGCGTCCTGCTTTCTTTTCGTGCAATAGCCGCTCGGTAATCCATACCAAATAATTGCGCTACCTTTGTCGCCAATTTTAAAAAACTATGACATTCAAAGAATTAGAAATTATTGATCCTATTTTGAAAGCCCTCGAACACGAAGGCTATACGCAACCCACACCTATTCAGCAACAGGCCATTCCTATATTATTGCGCGGCAGCGACCTGCTTGGCTGCGCCCAGACAGGTACCGGCAAAACGGCAGCCTTTGCCGTGCCCATCCTGCAGCATCTTTATAATGACCGTGCCCAAAGAAACAACAGCAAAGCCGTTCGGGCACTCATCGTTACACCCACACGCGAGCTGGCCATACAAATCGACGAAAGTTTTGAAGCCTACGGAAGATATACCAACATTCGCCACACAGTAGTTTTTGGTGGCGTAAAACAGGGCAACCAGACCCAGGCGCTACAGCGTGGTGTAGAAGTGCTGGTAGCCACTCCCGGCCGCCTGCTCGACCTCATGCAGCAGGGTTTCATCACGCTGGATCATATCAAGTATTTTGTCCTCGACGAAGCCGATCGCATGCTCGACATGGGCTTTATCCACGACATCCGCAAAATCATTGCTAAGTTGCCAACCCGCCGGCAGTCGCTGTTTTTCTCCGCTACTATGCCCCCCGATATCATTGCGCTTTCGCGAAAAATATTGGGAAACCCGCAGCGCATCGACATTATGCCCGAGCAAACTACCGCCGAAAAAGTAGAGCAAGCCGTTTATTTTGTTAATAAAAAAGAAAAAACAAAGCTGCTCGTGCATCTGTTGCAAACAGAGCCTGTGAACTCGGCGCTGGTCTTTTCGCGCACAAAACATGGCGCCAACAAGATCGTGAAACTTTTGGCCAAAGCCAATATCAACGCTGACGCTATCCATGGCAATAAGTCGCAAAGTGCGCGTCAGAAGGCGCTGGGCGATTTCAAAAGTGGCAGCACCAATGTTTTGGTAGCTACCGATATTGCTGCCCGTGGTATCGATGTGGACGACCTTTCGCATGTAATCAATTACGACCTGCCCAATATCCCTGAGACATACGTGCATCGCATTGGTCGTACCGGTCGTGCCGGCGCCGCCGGCATCTCGCTGTCGTTTTGCGACGCCGAGGAAAAGCCCTACCTGCGCGACATTCAAAAGCTTATCGCCAGGCAAATCCATGTCATTGCCCATCATCCTTTTCCTGACGATGGAACTATAGAGGAAACACCGGCGCATCCCGAAACTTTTGGCAGCCGCCCCGAGCGTTACAAAGCACCACAGGCGCATAGCGGTTATCAACACAATAACCGGCGACCGGCACATCGCAAACCGCAATAACCTGCGTGAGAATGAACAGAAAATAATAGCATTATCAGTTTCCATCCGTGAAAACCACCCACACCACTATCTGGATCACAGGCGCTTCGTCGGGAATTGGACGGGCGCTGGCTTTGCACTATGCCCTTTCGGGCGCAAGGCTGGTGCTTTCTTCGCGAAACCGCGAGGCGCTTCGGGAAGTCGAAGAGCAGTGTAAGCCACATGCTACAGACGTGTTGGTGTTGCCACTCGATCTGGAAGATAACAGCGATTATTCCGATGCTGTGCAAAAAGTGGTTGCCGCTTTTGGTACCATCGACTTTCTCATTCTCAACGGTGGCATCAGTCAACGCTCAAAAGTTATTGAAACGCCGGCTGCTGTCGAGCGCCAGTTGATGGAAATCAATTATTTCGGAACTGTAGCTTTGGCTAAAGCTGTATTGCCGGAGATGATCCGGCAGCAGCGCGGACATCTGGTGGTAGTTAGTTCTATCGTCGGCAAGTTTGGATGGCCACTGCGTTCGTCGTATTCGGCTGCCAAACACGCGCTGCATGGCTATTTTGAGACGCTGCGCGCCGAGCATTATCACGACAATATTTTTGTAACGATGATATTGCCCGGAAGGGTAAACACGAATATCTCGTTTCATTCGTTAAAAGCTGATGGCAGTAGTCACGGCAAAATGGACGCCGGACAGGCTGGCGGCATCAGCGCTGAAGCGTGTGCCCGCCAAATTGCCAAAGCCATTAACAAAAAGAAAAAAGAAAAACTCATCGGCGGCACCGAAATCGTCATGGCCAGAATTAGAAGGTGGCTACCGGCACTCTATTACACACTCGTCAACAAGAAAATTCAACAAACATGACAAAGACTATTGCAGGCATCCAGCAGATAGGCATCGGGGTGTCGGATGTGTATCAGGCACGCGACTGGTACAGCAAATATTTTGGTTACGATGTCGCCATTTTTGATGAGGCCGCCATGGCTGCGCTTATGCAGCGTTATACCGATAATACTCCGCAGCATCGTCATGCCATTCTTACCTACAACATGAAAGGTGGCGGTGGTTTTGAAATATGGCAATACAAACAGCGTACGCCTGTGTCGGCAGCATTTCATCTGCAACCCGGCGACCTGGGCTTTTATGCCTGTAAAATAAAATCACCCGACGTGGATAAAGTATATGCCGATTTTTCGCGCAAAAACCTCGATGTGTTGTCACCGGTGATGAAAGCGCCCGACGGAGGCCGTTATTTTTTTATGAAAGACCCTTATGGCAACCTCTTTCAGATAGAGCAGGGAAGTAATTGGCTGTTGCGCCAAAAAAAACTCACCGGAGGCAGTTCGGGGCTTATCATTGGCGTAAGCGACATGCAGCGTAGCATCGATTTTTATAAAAATATCCTGGGCTACGACGATATTCTTTATGATAAAAGCGGAGTTTTTGACGACTGGCAGGCGCTCGATGGCGGCGGTGAAAAGTACCGCCGGGTATTGATGGGGCATCGTGCACCTCGCGCTGGCGCTTTTAGCCCGTTGCTGGGCGAAACCCGGCTGGAGCTGGTGCAGGCGCTCGATCGTACTCCCCGCAAAATTTATCACGACCGGCTGTGGGGCGACCTGGGATTTATCCACGTGTGCTTTGATATTGTGGGCATGGATGCTTTGCGCAACGAATGTGCACTGGCCGGCCACGCCTTTACCGTCGATAGTTCCGATAGTTTTGACATGGGCGAAGCAGCCGGGCATTTCGGCTACATCGAAGACCCCGACGGCGCTTTGATAGAATTTGTAGAAACACACAAAATCCCCATGCTGAAAAAGCTGGGCTGGTACCTCAACCTGAAAAAGCGCGGACAGATAAAACCGCTCCCAAAATGGTTTTTTAAAATAATGGCTATGACGCGGAAGTTTAAATTCCAAAAAGCAGAAAAAACAAGCTCCAAAAATCAATAAATCATCCGCCAGTATTCGGAGTAAACAGCTCCAAATAAATCTCAATGATCAAATCTCGAAATTCAGAATGCTCCGAGGTTTGTGTTTTGAAATTTGGAATTTATTTGGGATTTGGAATTTATTTGTGATTTGTGATTTGGGATTTGGAATTTTTGTAGAATTTCCAAAAATCAATAAAACATCCGCCAGTGTTCGGTGTAAACAGTTCCAAATAAATCTCAATAATCAAATTTCAATAACCAAACTGCCCCGTGGTTTTGGAACTTGTGATTTGGAATTTATTTGGGATTTGTGATTTGTGATTTGGAATTTATTAATAACAGGAACAATCGCAATGACGGTTAGTAAAAACAAAGAACAAACCACGGAGGCACGGAGGCACAGAGAAAAACAAATTTATAACTCTCCGCGCCGCTAAGGTTCTGTGGTGGAAAAACAAAATTAACCTCGGAGACGCCAGTTAGCCAAACCAAATGCTGTGATCGGTTGTTGTGGTTGAAACATTAAAAAACAGAGCAAACTATGAATCATCATAATAATTCCACTTTCGAAAATATTGATAAACGTATCTCCGCCTGGATGTCGAAATATGGCCTGCTGCTATTGCGACTAAGCGTCGGCGTCATTTTTTTCTGGTTTGGGATATTGAAGTTTTTCCCGGGACTAAGTCCGGCGCAGGATTTGGCCATCCGCACCATCCACTTGCTTACTTTTGGGCTGGTGCCGGGCAGCGTCTCCATTTATCTGTTGGCCTCATGGGAGGTACTTATTGGCATAGGTCTGCTCACAGGGGCTTACATGCGTGTGACGCTGCTGCTGCTTTTTGCGCAGATGGTGGGCACCATGAGTCCGGTTTTTTTATTCCCGGAAGAAGTGTTTACCCGCATACCGTATGCGCCAACACTCGAGGGGCAATACATCATCAAAAACCTGGTGATTATCAGTGCCGGCCTTGTAATGGGAGCCACCGTGCGCAAAGAAAAGCCCCGCTTGGCCGATAAGAAAAATGTAGAAGGCGACGGAGATTAAAATTGTTGATTTTTAATCAACCGGTAAAAATCCACAACAACCTAACGATGGTGTAAGGAGTGCTGAGGGTATAAAAAAAGGCACAGGGCTTTGCGCTCTGTGCCTTTTTGTTTGCGGTTTTCTTTACTCATTAATCCATGAGATGCGCTTCCAGGAATTTCTCCATGGCGCGGTAAAAGTCGAAACGGTTTTCTTCGTTATGAAAGCCATGGCCTTCGTTGTCTTTCACCATATATTCTACTTCAATGCCGCGTTGGCGCAATGCTTCCACAATCTGATCGCTTTCGTCGATGTTTACCCGTGGGTCGTTGGCGCCCTGTGCCACAAATAGCGGCGTCATCATTTTGTGGGCGTTAAGTGCCGGTGAGGTAGCCTTAAACTGAACGCTGTCGGTTACCGGGTTGCCCACCATTTCGTACATCATGTCGAGCAGCGGCTTCCAGTAGGGCGGAATGGTTTGCATAAAGGTGAAGAGATTTGAAACGCCCACGTAATCCACTGCGGCGGCGTACAAAGTCGGCGTAACCACGATGCCCTGCAGCGTAGCATATCCGCCATAGCTGGCGCCATAAATAGCAACGCGGTTTTTGTCGGCAATGCCTTCGTTGATGAGCCAATAAACACCGTCGGTGATGTCGTTTTGCATGGTAAGACCCCACTGCTTGAAACTTTTCTCCATAAACTCGCGGCCGTATCCGGTGGAACCTCTGAAGTTCATCTGTAGCACGCCAAAGCCGCGGTTGGCCAAAAACTGAATTTCCGGATTCCAGCCCCAGTTGTCGCGTGCCCATGGGCCGCCATGCGGGTTTACCACTATTGGGAGGTTTTTGGCGGTTTCGGGCGTAAGGCCGTTGGGCAATGTCAGGTATCCGGGAATTACCATGCCGTCGCGGGCGGTGTATTCTATTGGGTGGGTGTTGGCCATTTGCTTTTCGTCGATCCAGGGACTAACTTCATGAATTTTGGTTAGCGCATCTTTTCCGACATCATATAAATAATAAGCGCCGAGTGATTTGTCGGAATAGGTGCGTACGATGTACATATCTTCGGCATCGTTGGCACCGCTGATGGCTATCTCATATCCTTCCAGTTTGTTGCTGAGGTTTTTAAAAATGCCGGCCATTTGCTCATCAAAAAAATGGCGCTCGCGTTTCCAGGAGACATACGAGGCGGCAGTCAGTACTTTGCGCTTACGCGAATAGGAAACATCCGACACATCGTATTTATCATTTTCATAAAGGGTCTTCACTTCTTTGCCGGTTTTGGGATCGAAAACTACCACAACGGATTTGTCGCGCCCCAGGTTAGAAGTAGCATACACATTTTTATTATCAAAATCGAAAAACTGCGGACCAACTGATTCTTTGAAATTGGTGGTGAGGGTAGGGGTAAATTCCTCCTCTTCGGTATCGCGGTAGAGCAACTGTGTGTTCACGCCATCCACAATGGCCATAGCGATACGCAGTTTGCCTTCGTGGTCGGTCATCCAGCCCTGTATGTTGCCTGGATTCTCTGCCAGCATCTTCATTTCGCCGCTGTTGATGTTGAGGCGGTAGGGATCAAAAACCTGTGGGTTGCGCTTGTTCAGCCCGATTATCATCTCGTCGGGGATATCCTTCAGGTCATCGATAATTTGTGTGCGCACGCCCTCGAAGCAGGTGAGGCATTTTTGGTTTTTGCCGTTTTTGTCCACGCCATACAGCGCAAAGTTTTCGTCGCCGCCATTGTCTTTCAGATAAAGGATACGGTTGTCGTTGGCCCAGTAGTAGCCGGCAATATCGCGGTCGGTTTCGCTGGTGAGGCGGGTAGCTTTGTCTTTACCGATTTGCTGCACGAAGATGTTCATGCGGTTTTCGTAAGGTGCCTGATAGGAAAAATATTTCCCGTCGGGAGAAATCTGGTAGCCCGACTTCTCCGGATTTTTGAAGAAGTCTTCTAAAGGAATTTGGTTTTGTGCCATAATGGGTCGAATGTTCATTAAACCAAGCGTAAGGAACAACGCAAGTGCTCCTGTTAGCGTAAGCAATTTATAAGTTTTCATTGATGAAATAATTAATGATTTTTATTGAAGCGACAAAGATAGAATTCCTGCGGCAGTGGCGAAGGGAGAAAGTTTAAAAAATTCCAAATTCCAAATCACAAATAAATTCCAAAACGCAAACCACGGAGCCGTTTGGTTATTGAAATTTGTTTGTTGAGATTTATTTGGAGCTGTTTACTCCGACTCCCTTTAGATTTGTGGCCTATTAACAAAGAAAGTTAATTAAGTTCTTAAAATGATTGTAATATGTTGATTTTCTTTTCTTTTTGTTACTTTTTCTTTTCTTTGTTGATAAGTGATAATTTTGTTAATAAAAAAAAGAATGGGGTGAACTTTTCCGACAAACAGGCTCAAGACCTATCGCCAGTATCAGTCCCCATTCTTTACTTTCGGTTACCTAGAACCATATAGAATTTTAGGCATGGCCTATTAAAGGTGTTAGTTTAAGTAACCATTTTTTAAACATTCAAAAGTATAATAATTATGGACTACAAAGAAGTTATTGGTATTGATGTGGGTAAGATTAGCAACGAATTGCACATCCACAGCAGTCATAAAAGCTATGGGTTCAATAACACCCAGGCAGATTGTAAAAAAACGGGGAAGTGGATTTTGAAAAACACTTCCTGTGAAAAACACGAGATGTTGATTGTGATGGAGCATACAGGCATTTACACGCATCATCTTACTTGCTATTTTCAAGAAAACGACTTTCCATTCGTTTTGGTTCCGGGCTTAGCAGTTAAGCGATCGCTGGGTATTTCGCGTGGGAAGGATGATAAAATTGATGCGAAAAAGATTGCTCTCTATGGTCATCGGTTAAGGGATGAACTTACTGCTACAGAGCTTCCATCACAAGACATCCAGAACATAAAAAATCTTCTGACATTGCGAGAACAACTAGTAAAACAGCGTGCCGGTTTCAAGGCAAGATTAGGTGAAATGAAGCGGTTCTTTAAAAAAAATGCTAATGAAGTTTTGTTTAAGGTTCAGGAAAAAATGATCAAGGATATTACTGTTCAAATCAACAAAGTAGAAAGTGAAATTGATGCTATTTTGAAAGCTAATCAGACGCTAAAGTCAATGTTAGCAATCATTACAAGCATAAAAGGTATAGGGAGACAAACAGCTTTGTTGTTGATCGTTTTCACCAATGGCTTCACCCAATTTAGCTCATGGAGAAAATTTGCGTCTTATTGTGGCATAGCACCATTTCCAAATAGATCAGGAACCAGCTTGAGAGGAAAAACCAAAGTGAGCAACCTTGCCAACAAAAGGATTAAGGCCCTTCTGGATCAGTGTGCTAAGTCGGCAATTCAATACAATCAGGAAATGAAAATGTATTATGAGAAACGCTTGGCAGAAGGTAAGTCCAAGATGAGTACGATAAATGTTGTCAGAAACAAACTTCTATCAAGAGTTTTTGCAGTGGTCAATCGGGGAACACCTTACGTAAATT
>SABY01000207.1 GCA_009928785.1 Clostridia bacterium
CCTGAGAGTGTATTTGCACAACGATTTTATCAACAACGGGCCTATGGATATCGATCATCTGACCTTTGCCGGCGCTGCCGACCAAACCATTTCCAGCACAGCAAAAAGTGGGATCGTCACCGTAGATAATGTTTACGATACCGTGCCTGAAAGCGAAATTGTGTTTGGGTCGGATTTTACCTTTGTCAACTCAGTCTGGAATCTGGCTGGGGCTACCATCGATCTTCAGGGTGGTAACTTTACCATGCAGAATGGAGACCTGCAAAATGGCTTGCTTCGATCCAGCAACAAATACATCCGCCAAATAGGAGATGCAAGACTTACAAATATGCAGATGAGTGATATCCGGCTCAAAGGGTTTTGCCAGATTTATGGCGACGGAAGCCATTTCACCGACGTGATTGTGGAGGATACCCTGAGAAATTATAACACTTATTATAGCCCGACGGTAACAACATCCGGCGATTTTATCAACAATGGCTATATCACACAATGGAGCAGCTACAGCATATATTTTAATGTTCAGGATGTAGTGATCAACAACGGCTATTGGCTTTCGCAAAAAATAATTTTTGGCGGCAACGACATGCACTACATCGGGTCGCAAAATGCCAAAGTTTTTAATATTGCAAACATATCAGCCAGCATTGATGCAGGAGATGTTACGGTTCTGAGCGATCTGTACCTGCTTAATGCAAATGTGAATCTGGGTGGTAAAAACTTGTATATCCCGGCTGGTGGCACACTCAATCTCGACGGTGGTACAATACAATCCACACTGGTAACCGGCAATGAATCAGCTACCATCCATTGCTCCAATGCACCATTATTTGATATATCCACATTTACCAATGTAATCATCAGCGGCACCGTTAATACCAAGGTGAATACCTTTGCCGATTGTGAGTTGGAAGGCCTGATGCAAAATTTTATCTACTACTTCAGCCCCACCATTTCCTTTGAGGGTAATTTTACCAATACCGGAACATTAACCAATGCACCTGCCTGGAGTTATAAACTTAGCAATAATGTATTTGGGAATGTATATAACTCCGGAACATGGGAAATTGCCGAAAGCAACTGGAAAGGCCTGCTCGACCAGGATATTTACCTGATGGATGATAGCGAGATCAACACCCCTTCCAAGTTTCTGGCGATGCTTGGCACAGGGAACTACCAATGGTATAAAAATAATGTGGCAATAAATGGAGCTACAACAAACCATCTCGACTTTGCTGCCATCACCGATGCCGAAAGAGGCTTTTATCACTGTACAACCAATGCAGGAACCTCGCGTACAGTCCGGATTTGTACTCCTATCCAAATCAGCCTGGCTGATGAGGCCTTTTTCTGCCAGAACGAATCGGTGATGATTGAAGCTACACCTACTTCAGGCCAGGGTCCATATATCTATAGCTGGACACCGGCTGCAGGTTTGAGTAACCCAAACATCCGCAACCCATTGGCCAACCCAGCTCAGCCCACTATTTACACCTGCATTATTACCGATGCCATTGGTTGCAGTGGTGAAGCCACTATTTTGGTGCAGCAATATCCCCAGCTCTATGTTCAGGCTGGTGCCGATGATCAGATTTGTGCTGGTAGTTCTACCTCCCTTTCAGGAAGTGCTTCGGGCGGCGCATTGAATTATAGCTACGCATGGACCCCCGCTGCCGGACTGAGTAATCCAAACTTACCAAATCCTGCTGCTTCCCCCTCACTCACCACCACCTACACCCTCACCGTTACCGATGGAAATGGCTGCCAGGCAACCGACCAGGTTACCATTACCGTTAATCCACTGCCCATCGCATACCAACTCTCTTTGGGAGGCCATTTTTGTGCAGGTGTGCAGGCTGCAATAGTTAAAATCGCTGATTCCGAAATTGGTGTAAATTACTACCTGCGGCGCAACAATCAAAATACCGGAGTAGTGATGCCCGGAACCGGCAGCGCTATTACGTTTTTTACCATTCCGCTGGCAGGAACTTATACTGTAAAAGGAATAAATGCCACCACAGGCTGTGAAAAAATGATGACAGGATCAGTTTCTGTGATAATTGACAATGCACCGGTTATTACCAATCAGTCGGGCGACGACCAGAAAATAGTTGGCAGCTCAAAGTCATTTTTTGTGAATGCTACCGGTACAGCTCCACTTACCTATGCCTGGTATTTTGAAGGAGATTTGGTCCAGTCAGGGGCGCAAAATACCTACACAAAATCCAATCTTACGCTTGGTGATGCTGGTGAATATTGGTGTATTGTAAGCAACAACTGCGGCTTCGAGCAAAGTGCAACGATAGTTCTCACGGTGTTAGATAAACAATCTGTGATGATTCACAAAGGCTGGAGCGGCGTTTCTACTTATTTGAATATTTGGGACAACCAGGTGAGCGACATCTTCCAGAGCATTAGCAACAGCCTGATTCTGGTAAATGATTTTGAACATATCTATTGGCCCGGCCAAAATATCAATACTTACCCGAATGGGGCATGGGATACCTACACCGGCGCACAAATCAAACTTTCGGCTCCGGCCACCGTGGATTTCATCGGACTGCCTCTCAACGATCTCACCGTTGATCTTACCGAAACCTGGACTTATTTGCCAGTACTGCATCAAACGCCTGTTGCGGCCGAAGATTTATTTATGCAGGCTCAGCCACAGATTGTGATTGCCAAAGAGATTGCCGGCACAGGCGTCTACTGGCCTCAATACGGCATCAACACGCTGAACGTGCTCACTCCCGGCAAAGCGTACCTGGTGAAGGTTTCCGGTTCCACATCCGTTGATTTTGATCTTGTGGCCAAATCCGGTGTGATTTCAATCAACCCGATCCAACCAGAAAATGCCAGCCCCTGGAACGACCCCGTATATTCCAACAGCTCCCATACAATTGCGCTGACCAATGAGGTGGCAGCATCCACACTTAAACCCGGCGACTGGTTTGGTGTTTTCAATGCCGACGGGATTTGCTGTGGAATTATGAAGTTTGATGGCAACAGCACAGCCATCACTGCCTTTGGCGACGACCCGACCACAAATGATGTGAATGGAATGGTTGAAAACGACAGGATGTTTTTCAAAGCATATCGTTCAGCAACCGATGAGATGTTTGATTTGCAGGTAGGTTTTGATGCTTCCGCTAACGAATCAGCATATTTCATAGCAAATGGAATGTCGGTTATTTCAGATTTGAAAGCTAAAGCAACCGGAGTGAGCGATGCAGAACAAAACCTGATCAGAGTTTATCCAAATCCAACCAATGGCATACTTAATATCGAAGGAATTTCTGCCGACAGCAAAGTTGAAATCACCAACGCAGCGGGTCAGTTGATTTACAAATCGGATACCCGCGGAAGCCAAACCATCAATCTGGGAGGCCAGGCCCGTGGCTTATATAATGTTCGCATCACCAACCAACAGTTTACCACCACCCGCAAAGTGATGGTCGAATAATCTTGTTTAAGGTTTTTGATTCTTAACCCCCGCATTACTAATCCAATGCGGGGGTTTTTTTATGAAAATAATGGGCTTATCCATGAATTCACGCGAATTGGGCTAATTACCGAGGAAGAAAAACGTCCGCTAATTACCCGGAAGAAAACCGTCCGCTAATTCACGCGAATGTTGCTAATTAATGTCTGTCTTTAGACTAAGGTTTATTGAGGAAATCCATTGCCCAGGCATTTATGAAATTCATAGCCCAGGCATTTATGAAATTCATAGCCCAGGCATTTATGCCTGGGATTGAAATGAACGGTTGTCACCCCCCCCGCCCCTCGCTGGGATTGCCTTAGGCAATCCCAGCGAGGGGTGGGGAAACAAATAACAAATCAATTATTCCCAGGCATAAATGCCTGGGCTACAAAAAGTGTGACTTTATGGACAAACACTAATTCACACAAAAAAGGAATTAGCGAAAATTCGCTTTATTAGCTAAAATTCGCGGACAGTAGAAAAATCCGCTAATTCACGCGAACAATGCTAATTCACATAAAAAAGGAATTAGCGAAAATTCGTGGACAGTAGAAAAATCCGCTAATTCACGCGAATGATGCTAATTCACACAAAAAAGGAATTAGCGAAAATTCGTTTTATTAGCGAAAATTCGTGGACAGTAGAA
>SABY01000208.1 GCA_009928785.1 Clostridia bacterium
GTCATTTCTAAAAGGTTATTCGTTATTCGTTAATCGTCATTTGAGACGCATGGCCGTGCGTCTTTACATGCCAAAATCATTTTTATTTATCGCATATTATTCGTCAACCGACTGCTTACTGTTGGCTGCCTACTGAAGACTGCCTTCTGAGAACTGCCGACTGAGGACTGCCCACTGAGGACTGCTTCCTGAGGACTGCTTCCTGTGGACTGCCTTCTGAGAACTGCTTCCTGTGGACTGCTTCCTGTGGACTGCCTGCTGCCTTCTGAAGACTGCTTCCTGTGGACTGCCTGCTGCCTTCTGAGGACTGCTACCTGCGGACTGTTTCCTGTGAGCTGCTTCCTGTGGACTGCCTGCTGCCTTTGCTACATATTCCTGCGGTACTGTCCTCCCACTTTGAAAAGCGCATCGGTGATTTGCCCCAGCGAAGCATGTTTGGTAACTTCCATCAGCGCGTCGAATATATTTTGGTTATCGATGGCCTGCTGGCGCAGCTTTTTCAGGCTTTGCTCCGCCTCAGGCTGCCAGGTTTTGTGCAGTTGTTCGAGCATCGTAATCTGATATTCTTTTTCGGTGGGGGTGGCACGGATTACCTCGCCGGGAAGCACCGTAGGCGAACCAGTGGACGAAAGGAACGTGTTGACGCCCATAATGGGTAGCTTGCCGCTATGCTTCATCGATTCATAATAGAGCGACTCCTCCTGAATCTTACCCCGCTGGTACATGGTTTCCATGGCGCCAAGAACGCCGCCGCGTTCGGTGATGCGATCGAACTCGCTCAGCACGGCCTCTTCCACCAGCCGGGTAAGCTCTTCGATGATGAAGGAGCCTTGCAGCGGATTTTGGTTTTTGGCCAACCCCAGTTCGTGGTTGATGATCATTTGTATGGCAATGGCGCGGCGCACCGAGGCTTCGGTAGGCGTGGTAATGGCCTCGTCGAAGGCGTTGGTGTGCAATGAATTGCAATTGTCGTAAATAGCATAGAGCGCCTGCAGGGTGGTGCGGATGTCGTTGAAGTCGATTTCCTGCGCATGCAGCGAACGCCCGGAGGTCTGGATATGATATTTCAATTTTTGCGAACGGTCGTCGGCTTCATATTTCAACTTCATGGCTTTGGCCCATATCAGACGTGCCACCCGGCCTAACACAGCGTATTCGGCATCGATACCATTGGAAAAGAAAAACGAAAGATTAGGTGCAAATTTGTTGATGTCCATGCCACGGCTGGCGTAATATTCTACGTAAGTAAAACCATTGGCGAGCGTAAAAGCAAGTTGTGTGATGGGATTGGCGCCGGCTTCGGCGATGTGGTATCCCGAAATGCTCACCGAGTAAAAGTTGCGCACATTGTTGTTAGTAAAATATTGTTGCACGTCGCCCATAAGTTTGAGCGAAAAATCGGTGGAGAGGATGCAGGTGTTTTGTGCCTGGTCTTCTTTGAGGATGTCGGCCTGCACGGTACCGCGCACGCGGCTCAGCGTATCTTTTTTGATGCGTTGATACACTTCGGCGGGCAGCACCTCATCGCCAGTGATGCCCAGCAGCATCAGCCCCAGCCCATCGTTACCTGCCGGCAGCTCGCCCTGGTAGGATGGCCGCTGTGTGCCACGTTTTTTATAAAAGTCGGCAATCTTCTTTTCCACCTCCTGTTCCATCCCGTTTTCACGGATATAAATCTCACATTGTTGGTCGATGGCGGCATTCATAAAAAAACCTACCAACGTTGGCGCCGGCCCGTTGATGGTCATCGAAACGCTGGTTTTGGCATCCACCAGATTAAAACCCGAATAAAGTTTCTTGGCATCATCGAGGCAGCAGATCGAAACGCCCGAATTGCCAATTTTCCCATAGATGTCGGGGCGTCGTGCCGGATCGTTGCCATACAACGTCACCGAATCGAAAGCTGTAGAAAGCCGCCGGGCGGGCATGCCAAACGACACGTAATGAAAGCGTTTGTTGGTGCGTTCGGGACCGCCCTCGCCTGCAAACATGCGCGTGGGGTCTTCGCCTTCGCGCTTAAACGGAAATACGCCAGCGGCAAATGGAAACTCACCCGGCACATTTTCCGAAAGGTTCCATTTCAAAATATCACCCCACGCCGTATATTGCGGCAGCGAAATCCGCGGCACCTGCAAGTGCGACAACGTTTCGGTGTGTGTTTCCACACATATTTCGCTTTCGCGAACGGTGTAACAAAACATCTTCTCGCGCAACTGCCGGCGTTTTTGGTCCCATGTTTCCAGGATTTTCCGGTTGCGCGAATCCAGATTCAGATCAATATCGTCATAAACTTGCTGAAGGTTGTCAGCAGCGGCATCGTCGCCTTTTTGTTTTAATAGGGAAATGCTTTCGTGCAGAGCAAAAAGCTTCTGCGCGATGGCCCCTTGTTTTTCCACCCAAATATTGTAGCGACGGACGGTTTCGGAAATTTCAGAAAGATAGCGCACGCGGGCGGGAGGAATGATGTGGATTTTCTCCGACATCTCTTCACCGGCCTGCATTTTGGTTTGCAGCGGGGCGCCGGTTTTTTCGACGATCAGGTTTATCAGCGCGCGGTACAGTTGGTTGGTGCCCGGATCGTTAAATTGTGAAGCTATCGAGCCATATACCGGCATGGTGTCGGGAGGTTCGTCAAAGCGTACGTGGTTGCGCTGGTATTGTTTTTTTACATCGCGCAAAGCGTCGGGCGCGCCACGTTTGTCGAATTTGTTGAGGGCGATGATATCGGCAAAATCGAGCATATCAATTTTTTCGAGTTGGGTGGCGGCGCCATATTCGGGCGTCATCACGTACATCGACACGTCGCTGTGATCAATAATAGAAGTATCGCTTTGGCCAATGCCGGAGGTTTCCAAAAAGATCAGATCGAAGCCGGCAAGTTTCAATATACAAACGGCATCGCGGACATAGCGCGAAAGCGAGAGATTGCTTTGCCGGGTGGCCAGGGAGCGCATATAAACCCGCGGACTGCTGATCGCATTCATGCGGATGCGGTCGCCCAGCAAGGCGCCACCGGTCTTACGTTTGGACGGGTCCACAGAGATAATGCCCAGGGTTTTGTCGGGGAAATCATCCAGAAAGCGGCGTACGATTTCATCAATAAGCGACGACTTGCCCGAACCACCGGTGCCGGTGATGCCCAGTACAGGCGTGTTGTGGTTGCAATTGTTATGGATTTCGGTGAGGAAGCCTTCGATGCTTTCGGGGAAATTCTCCACAGCCGAAATCACCTGCGAGATATGCACATAATCTTGTTGCTTAATTTTTTCAAGGTCAGGTTTTACATCTTTTCCTGTAGCAAAGTCCGACTGTTTCAAGAGATCATTGATCATTCCCTGCAAACCCATCGATCGTCCGTCGTCGGGAGCATAGATGCGGGTGATGCCATAGTCGTGCAGTTCGGCAGCTTCTTCGGGAAGGATAACGCCACCACCTCCACCAAATATTTTGATATGTCCGGCACCATTTTCTTTAAAAAGATCGTGCATGTATTTGAAAAACTCCATGTGGCCGCCCTGATAGGAAGTGATGGCCACCGCCTGAGCATCTTCCTGAATGGCGCAGTCCACAATATCCTGCACGGAGCGGTCGTGTCCGAGATGGATTACCTCAGCGCCTGAAGCCTGAATGATGCGACGCATAACGTTGATGGCGGCATCGTGGCCGTCGAACAAGGAGGCTGCTGTAACGATACGGATTTTATTCTTGGGTTTGTACACTGCGGATTGCTGCATGGTAGCTGATTTTTAAGATTATCGAATGGACAAAGATAAAGTTATTTGAAAAAGAGACTTCGGCAAACGCGCAGCAATCGCAAAATGCAATTCATCAAATTGTATGAAAAATAGATGACCGAGGCGACTGCGCTGGACAGAATAAAATTGATTCAGATTAACGTAGCGCTTGCTTAAAAGCGGCAGAGCCGCGTAATATTTGTAGAAATCAAAATGTCCCCTGAAACCACCTAAAGTGCAGCGCACCGAAATATTATTTTTCTGAGTTTTTCAGCAGGCTCTAAGTAGTGTCTGTCTTTAAAGTAAGGTTTATTGAGGGTATGCATAGCCCAGGCATTTATGAAATTCATAGCCCAGGCATTTATGATATTCATAGCCC
>SABY01000209.1 GCA_009928785.1 Clostridia bacterium
CGGCCTCGACCCCAACCAGATTGTCGAAATACGGGAGCTGATAAAAAAGATCGGCCGCGAAAAAACCGTCATCCTCAGCTCGCACATCCTGGCCGAAGTGGAAGCTACCTGCGACCGCATCATGATTATTAATAAAGGTAAAATCGTAGCCGACGGCAGTGCCGAAACCCTCCGGCGTCAGGCGCAGGGCAAGGAAATGATACGCGTGCAGATTGAAACCGAAATTACTGACGTTACGGCTACGCAAATTTTCGATAAACTCCGCACCATCGACAGCGTGGAAATGGTTGACATTATCAGCTCTGCCGAAAAACGCTTTGAGGTGCAGAGCAAGGCACAAATGTCGTCGGCCAAAGGCATTTTTAAGATGTGCGTTGCCAACGGATGGATTCTTACACAGCTTTCAACTATCGAAACCAAGCTTGAGGATGTGTTCCGGGAACTCACGTTGAGTTAAATTTCAAATTACAAATCACAGGTAAATTCCAAATGACAAAGGACAAATCACAAGGAAATTCCAAATGACAATAAAGCAAATCACAAATAATTCCCAAATGACAAAGTACAAATCACAAGGAAATTCCAAATGACAAAGGACAAATCACAAGGAAATTCCAAATGACAAAGGACAAATCACAAGGAAGTTCCAAATGACAATAAAGCAAATCACAAATAAATCCCAAAAAGCAAATCACAAATAGTGTGAGGGTTTGAATTTTTGAATATTGAATTTTATTTGGAACTTGGAATTTGGAACTTGGAATTTGAAATTTGGAACTTCTTTTTCATCAACTATTAATCGTGAATTTTTAAAATTATCAACATAATGAAACAGATTTGGGTAATAACTACCAGAGAGTTGCAGTCGTTTTTCGATTCGCTGACAGCTTACATCATGCTCATTGCATTTCTGGGATTTAGCGGCCTCTTCACGTGGCTCTATGGTTCCGACATCTTTTTTGTAAAACAGGCCAGTCTGCAGGCATTCTTTGGCGTAGCCTACTGGACGCTATTCTTTTTTATTCCGGCGCTCACCATGCGGCAGTTTGCCGAAGAAAACAAGACCGGCACCATCGAGCTGTTGCTCACCCGTCCGGTGCGCGACTGGCAGGTGGTGATGGGAAAATTCCTGGCCACGCTGCTGCTCATCGTCATAGCGCTCGCTTTTACGCTGCCCTATTACATCACTGTTGCCAACCTGGGCAACATCGACCATGGCGCCACCATCTCCGGCTATCTCGGCCTTATTCTCATCAGCGCGGCGTACATAAGCATCGGCATTTTTACCAGCAGCATCTCCAACAACCAGATTGTGGGTTTTATGCTGGCGTTGGCCATCGGCATTTTGTTTCACTTCCTGTTTTCGTTTCTGGCACAGGGCGCCACCGGCATAGTGGGCGATGTGTTGTATTATCTGAGTGTGGGCAACCATTTCGAGTCGATATCGCGCGGAGTCATCGATAGCAAAGACATCCTTTTCTTCCTGTCGATCATCTTCCTGGGGCTTATTAGTACGGAGGCCGTTTTACAAAAAAACAGGAATTAATCAACCATTAACAATTGAAATTTGAAGATATGAAAAAGAAAAAATCTATCGCCTCTCAGCTTATCCTTATCGCCATAGCCCTGGTGCTGCTGAATGTGCTTTCGGAAAAGTTCTTTGTGCGGCTCGATTTTACGGCTGATAAAATCTATACGCTTAGCAATGCTACCAAAGATATTCTCAAATCGTTGGATGAGCCGGTTACGGTTACGGCTTATTTTACGCGTGGCAGCCAGCAGGAAATAGAGAAAGCCCGCAACGATTTTAAAGACATGCTTATCGAATACGCTGCCATTTCTGACGGGATGGTGAACTATGAATTTATCAATCCCAACGAAGACCCTGAAGCCGAGCAAGCAGCCATGCAGGCCGGCATTCAGCCGTTGGTGATCAGCGTACGCGAAAAGGATCAGGTGAAGCAGCAAAAAGTTTATCTGGGTGCTAAAATAGTGATGGGCGAACGCACCGACATAATCCCGGTGCTGCAACCCGGCGCCGCCATGGAATATGCGCTGTCCAGCTCCATCAAAAAGCTGGCTGTGACCGACAAACCCGTGATTGGATTTGTTCAGGGCAACGGCGAGCCTTCCCTCAACGCCCTTTCGCAAGCCATGCAACAACTGCAGGTGCTTTACGCTATTCAGCCGGTAAACCTTAACGATCCGGCTGCCGATCTTTCGAAGTTTAAAACAATTGCTATCGTGGCTCCCACCGATTCGTTTCCGGCTCAGGCACTTGGCAAGCTCGATAGTTTCCTGGCCGGCGGTGGAAATCTTTATGTAGCTTTCAACAATTTTATCGGTGATTTCCAGTCGATGCGCGGCAACAAAACCGAAACCAACCTGCGTGACTGGCTGCTGGCAAAGGGACTAAAAGTGGAAAACAACTGTGTGGTGGATGCCAGTGCCGGCACCGTGGGCGTGCGCCAGCAAACCGGTTTTATGACTTTTACCCGCCAGATTCCTTTTCCCTACTGGCCGCTGATTCGTAAATTCCAGGACGACATGCCCATCACCAAAGGTCTGGAGCAGGTGATGTTGCAACTGGTGAGTACCATTTCTTATCAGGGCGACACTTCACTTACCTACAAGCCATTTCTGTTTACCAGCGACAAATCCGGAACGCTGCCTTTGCCGGTATTTTTTGATGTGCAAAAACAATGGGGGCAAAACGATTTCCCCTTGCAGGAACTCCCCGTCGGCGCCATTCTAAAAGGCCGCATGGGCGGCAACAATCCGGCTTCGATAGTTTTGATTGGCGATGGCGATTTTGCTATCAATGGCGAAGGACAGGAAGCCCAGCAGCGCCAGCCCGACAACATCAGCCTCATGGTGAACGCCATCGACTATCTCTCCGACGACACCGGATTAATTGAGCTGCGTACCAAAGCCGTTACCTCACGTCCGCTCGAGGAAGTGGACGAAGCCAAACGCGCCTGGATAAAATGGATCAACTTTGCTTTGCCACTGTTGCTGGTAGTAATTTACGGCATCATCCGCATGCAGGTAAAAAGAAGAAAACGCATCAAAAGAATGGAGGAAGGTTATGTTTAAAAAATTAAATGTCAAAACACTTGTCGTAATTTTGATAATCCTGGCAGCTATATATGCCATCGCCGAAATGGCGGGCGGTCGCGACCGCTCGTTCCGCGACGTGGTGGTAGAAATAGATACCGCCGACGTCGAAAGTATTTACATACGTATGGCAGGAGCTACTTCACCCGTGGTTCTCAACCGCACTGCTGCCGGCGCCTGGGAGGTGAGCGGCGAGGGCGCAAACTATCCTGCCGACATGGGCATGGTGCGCAATATTTTGTCGCAGTTTACACTAATGAAACCCGAACGCGTGGCTGCCACTACCGAGAAAAAGTGGGCCGAATATGAACTCAACGATTCACTGGCTACGCGCATTACCCTCAAAGGAAACGACGAAGACCTGGCCGACCTGATGATCGGTAAATTCTCTTACACACAGCCACCGCAAACACAGGCACAGCAAAATCCCTATCAACAGCAACAGCGTGGCAAAATGACCAGTTTCGTGCGTCTCACCGACGAAACACCCGTGTATGCCGTCGATGGATTTCTTAAAATGGCTTACCAGGACAACGTGAATGCTTATCGCAACAAAAGCCTGCTAAAGGTTACCATCGCAGACATCTCCACACTCAACTATTCTTATCCCGATCGTTCCATCAACCTCGAAAAAACTGACGGCCGCTGGATGATGAACGGCAAGCCCGCCGACTCGGCAGCCATGGTGAAATACCTCACCAAACTATCGCGGCTCAGCAATCCTGGTTTCGTTGATCCATCGGTGGCTAAAATTGGCAATGCCACACATCGGCTTTCCGTAGAAGGCAGTAATTTTGCACCTGTTGTCATCGAGGCGTTTCCTGTTGCCGACACCGCCACGCGCTACGTCATCACCTCTTCGGCCAATCCCGGAGCAGAATTTGATGGCAGCAACGCCCGCTTGTTTGAAACCATTTTCGTAGAAGAACCAGCGTTTTT
>SABY01000073.1 GCA_009928785.1 Clostridia bacterium
AAAATAGAAAATGGCATGTTTGGGCTTAAGGCTTTTGCAGAAAAAAAGACTATAACGATAAAGGCTAATAAAATCGCTGATGGGTCGGGGCAGGCAGCTGCGCTCAAGTTTGTTGTTTGTTGTTTGTTGTTTGTTGTTTGTTGTTCGTTGTTTGTTGTTCGTTGTTCGTTGTTCGTTGTTTGTTGTTTGTTGTTTGTGGTTTGTTGTTCCCCTTAGGTTTCGGTGGTTATGCTTGTCGAAATCAGCCTGCCGAAACCAGCTCAGGGAAAGATTTGATTGATGTTAAAAAAATAGCAATCCTAATCGTAAATCAACTATTCAATAGAAATGGGAAAATTCGATGTCGCCCCGTCGGGGCTTTTTCCAATGTTTCGCTTGTAGGCAGAGCGCTGCGCGCTCTGCTATTGATACCGCCCCGTTGGGGCTGAGTCGAAAAACAATTTGCCGTCTGGTGTCTGTCATTTGTGGCCAGTTGGCTGTTGGCTGTTGGCTGTGAGCTGTGAGCTGCCTACAATTTTTGCCGCACCTGGCTCCGATCTATTTCTGCTACTACCGTTAGGCCCATCTGCTGTATCTGCAGCACCAGCTTGCTTTTGCCTACCCGCAACACTTTTCCGTACACTCCCTCCAGCGGCCCTCCGGCTATTTCTACATCCTGCCCGGGCTGCACCTGAATTCGATAGCCCTGACTTTTGTTGAGAAACCTCTCGATGGCATCGATCTCTTTCTGACGGATTATCGCCGGCTTACCCAGGTAAAACAAAAACCGAATGATCCCCGGAACCTGAAGAACCTCGTGGCGCTCCTGCTCGGTTACTTTTACAAACATGTAGGAATTAAAAAGCGGCAGCTCCACCTTTTTGCGACGGTCTTTCCATTGTCGCAGTGTGGTGTAAAGTGGCAGATAGCCATGAATCCCTTCCTCGCAAAGTCGCTCATAAATGCGCTTCTCGGCGCGGGGCGTGGTATAGGCCACCAGCCACTGAGCCACAGACTTTTTTGCCGGCTGTGTAATTTTTATGATCCTGTTTTCGATTCTTGATTCTTCCATTCTGCTGCTTTAAAAACTTCGTCAGGATTGTACCAATCTATTTACTGTTACGGCAGTATCTTTCTGTGAATCTTCTTAACCTGCTAATCATTTGGGCTAAAGCCCGCTGAAATATTTTTACCTTTTTTTACCCCCGGCCTAAAGGCCGGGGTTAATGATCATCCGGCTACAAAATTTTGTTTCCTCCACCCTGCGATCACCAGTGAACAAACTATTATTTCACAGCTTTCCGAGTTGATGCAGCTCCGCCAGGTCAGTTACATTTTTAGTATGTAAAGAATTGATAATCTGCTATATAAAAAAATCACTTCACAAGCCAAAAATAGGACGCAAAGTGAGTAACAAAACTACTCAAATAATTTGAAAAGGCACTGACACTATTTATGACATTGTTTCTATTTGGGCTAAAGCCCACTGAATCTTTTTTGCTTTTTTTAACCCCCGGCCTAAAGGCCGGGGGTTAGTGATCAGGTAACTAAAAAAAATTGTATCCGGCTTTTAAAAATGGTTTTTCAGACGCGGAAATCACATCCCCGCTTTGCGGATTTTGTGCACAATATTAATGCTGTTGCGTGCTGCTTCCAAACCATATCCCTCGCCTGCCAAAATCTTTTGATAAGCCACCGTGTGCAGATCGGTAAAGCCCTGACTAAATTCTATCTCCTCGCCTTCCACCGTTATGCTGCGGTAGGTGCGCTGGCCGCGTTGCAGTATTTCAGCGGGAATATCGTTTACATCCAAACTTAGTTGCCACTTTACGCGTGCCCTTTCCAGTTCCAGAAAACCGCTCACCTTGTCGGGTTGGGAATTGGTAACATGCACGTCGATCACCTTTCCGAAAATCCATGAGAGCATGTCGAAGAAGTGTACGCCAATGTTGGTAGCTACCCCGCCCGACTTGGTAATATCGCCTTTCCAGGAGATGAAGTACCAGCGGCCACGGCTGGTAAAATAGGTAAGGTCAACGTTGTAAATCTTATCTTTTGAACCCTCATCAACTTTCTTTTTAAGTGCCAGGATGGCCGGATGGTGGCGCAACTGGAGGATGGTAAAAATCTTCTTTCCGCTTTCCTTTTCTATTTCCTGCAAAGCATCCAAATTCCAGGGATTGAGTACGAGAGGCTTTTCGCAAATGGCATGTGCCTGATTGCGCAAAGCCAGCCGGATGTGTGCATCGTGCAGATAGTTGGGCGAGCAGATGCTTACATAGTCGATGTTTTTGCCTTGGTTCAGCCGGCGCAGCTTATCAAGGTGCCGGTCGAAGCGCTCGGGTTCGGTAAAAAAATCGGAGTCCGGGAAGAAGCTATCCATCTTACCCATACAATCGAACGGGTCGAGGGCGGCCACTATGCGGTGGCCGGTGTCGGCAATGGCTTTCATGTGCCGCGGTGCTATGTATCCGGCAGCGCCTATCAACGCAAAGTTGAGTATCTTTTTATCCATCGTTAAGAAGTTTTTGGTTTAAGATGCTGATCGCTTGCCATGGCGATCAGATCGATGATATGCATAGTTTTTAGTTTCAGTTGGTGGCGGTCGATGTAGCCTTGCTGGTGCATCAGGCACGATGAGTCGGTGGAGATGATGTATTCGGCGCCGGTTCGGAGCGCGTGTTCCACTTTTTGCTCGGCCATAGCTGTGGAGATGGCTTCGTGCTTGATGGCAAAAGAGCCTCCAAAGCCGCAGCATTCATCCCTGTTTTCCATCTCGACCAGTTGCAAGCCCGTTATTCCCGAAAGAAGCCGGCGCGGTATTTCAGGGTCGAGGCGGTATTCGCGCAACGCGGCACATGAGTCGTGATACGTGACCACGGCCTCAAAAGTGCCGGGAATTTTGTCCACTTTCAGTTGGTTAACAATGAAGTCGGTGATTTCGAAAATATTGCTTTTGATCTTTTTGTAATCGAGGTGCCAGGGGGAGTTGTAAAAGAGTTTTTCGTAATAGTTGCGGATGAATCCGATGCAGGAAGCGCTGGCGCCGACAATAGGGCGTTCGCCGTTGAAGTCGCTCAAGAACTTTACGCCGAGTGCATGCGCCTCCTCGCGGTAGCCACTGTTGAAAGCCATTTGCCCACAGCAGGTTTGGTTGGGATTGTAATGCACCTGTACATTCAACCGCTCGAGCACCTTCACCATATTAAATGCAGTTGCAGGATAAAGCTGATCGATGAAGCAAGGAACAAAAATATCCACTTCCATAATGCGAATGTTTTTTATCGGTTTTAGCTAATTCCAGACCCCCTCTAACTCCCCCTTGAGGGGGAGGACGCCTGCGCACAAGCCAGCAGGCCGGGTTTTACAAATTCTGTATTGTACTTTCATCAGCGTATGTTGTTTACTTTTAAATTATTTACCTGATTGCTTCGTAACCACTCACAGCAGCGGCTTGTGCGGTTGGCCTCCCTTTCCGCCACATGGCGGAGAATGCCTGTCCCGATTATCGGGTGGCTGGGGATGGGGTCTGAATGATTTGGATTTTACTGACACCTCCTAAATAGTTACCTTTTCATATTACCCTAATTTTTGCTTAAAACGCGCAAAAATACAGCTTATCCTGTAACGGCCTATCATTTTAAAATTTATCTTCGCCAACCAATCCAAGTCCTGTTAAATATTCTTAATTATCATGTTCGATTTGCTGCGGCAAACCATATTCTACCTTTTTTTGTAAGAGAAATTTTTGGAAAGTTTACGGGACGAATCAGAATATTTCTATATTTGCCAATCGGGTTCTTAACTAACAATGTGTTTATGGAAAAAAGCTACATTCCCAATTAAGTTTCATTAAAACAGCGTGCACACCGCCGCAGCGGCGGTGTGTACGCTAAACCTTTTACCTGACATTTTCAAGATTTTTTTTTACAATCAAATTTTCTTATTTATTAATTTTAAACCTAACGTTTATGAAAAGAGTTACAAGTTTATTAATGATGTTGCTACTGCTAACGTTCACCCATGTGGTGAAGGCGCAGATTAGCACTTACACCTTCGAGAGTTCCTCCGGGACTTACACCGAACTAACCGGAGGCACCGTATTGGCTGCCGCCGGTTGGGACGATCAAGTCATTGCCAACGATCCGCTTGGATTTACCTTCAATTTCAATGGCGTTGACTACACAACAGTTTCCGTAAGTGCCAATGGTTATTTAATTATTGGCGGTACAGCTTCCATGGGTTACACACCTATTTCATCAACCGTAGTAGCTGCGGGATCAGTAGCCGCCTTTGGACGCGACCTGCAAAGTATAGCCGTTACTGGTGAAATCAGAAGTGAAACTACCGGAACTGCCGGCGATTACGTTTACACTGTGCAGTGGAAAAACGCCAAAAGGTATGGAGCAAGTTATGTGGATGAGGTGCTTAATTTCCAAATCAAACTCTTCCAAAATGGTAACAAGGCTCAGGTTGTTTATGGCCCGATTACCGGAAGTGCTTATGCAACACCGGTTCATCCGCAGGTTGGCATGAGAGGCGCTACCAATACGGATTACACCAACCGCACCACCACCACCAATTGGGCTGCCACTACTGCTGGCGCCATTAATACTGCTACCTGTACACTTACTAACCTGGTATTCCCCGCCAATGGACAAACTTTTACATTTTTGCCCCCGGTGGCCGGAACACCATTTCCTCCCACCAATCCTGTCCCTGCTAATAATGCAGATGGGATAGCCACAACAGGCTCATTAGATTGGACTTTCGGTACGAATACCGCAACCTACGACCTTTGGTTTGGCTCATCGGGCGCAATGGTTCAAGTAGTTACGGGTGCCGCCGCCGGTGCAACTGGTACTTATGCCTACGCCGGGCTTAGTACAAAGACCAACTACCAATGGCAAGTGGTGGAGCATAATGGCGCTTTGACTACCATGGGTCCGGTGTGGTCATTCTTTACTATATGCAGTGCTTATGATTTGCCTTTAACAGAGAATTTTAATGGACGTACTCCACCAGCATTGCCTTATTGTTGGAGCAAGATTGTTGCTAACACAACCAACACCTTTGCTAATGTGGAAACTTCTACGTTGTATCCGACATCACCCCCCAACTCTGTTAAGTTGTACAACTCTTCAGCAGATACTGCCATACTTATCCTGATTTCTCCCGAAATCAGCGATCCCCTGACGGGCAACCGCATAACCTTTTCGGCAAGAGGCGGTGTAAATTATAGCCTCAAGGTGGGTACAATGTCCAATCCGACAGATGCCGGCACTTTTACAATGGTTGGTGAAGTATTCCCCACGGGCACACACGCTCCTTTCCAAGTGAGCCTGGCCAATTATGCAGGAACCGACAATTACATTGCCTTCAAACATGGCAACATGGGCAAAACACAAACCATCTACATTGATGATATTGTAATCGAAGTATTGCCCGATTGTATCGAACCGATCAATTTGACTGTATCGGGTATTACAAATAATACGGCCGACCTTGGCTGGACTGTCCAGGGAAATGAAACCACATGGGATATTGTTTATGGCGAGCCGGGCTTTGATCCGCTAACCGCAGGAACAACAGTTGCCGGTATCACTGTAAATCCTTACACATTAACAGGACTTACAAGTGCAAGTACGTACGAATTTTATGTAAGAGCCGATTGTGGCGCCAAGGCAGTAAGTGCATGGAGCGGCCCGGTAGCTTTTACCACACTCTGTGATGCGTTCGACCTACCTTTCGTTGAAAACTTTGATGGTGCTGTGGCGGGAACTTTCCCACTCTGCTGGGGTAAGTCAGGATTGGCTACCACCAACTGGTCGATTTCAAATACAGCAAATGCACTGGGCACAGCTCCGGAACTTAAATTCGGCTACTCTCCCTCTTTTACTGGTGAGGCCTTAGCGATTTCACCCGTTATTAATACTACCGGCGAAACCTCTGTTGCAATAGAATTTAAGCACTTCTTCGACTATTATGCAGTTCCTTTTACTTTTGGGATGAAGACAACTTCAGACGGAGTAACCTGGAACACGGTGTGGGAAGTAATTGATCCGACTGCTAACGTAGGTCCTGAAACCGTGCTGCTTAGTGTGGCTAATGGCGATGTTGGCTCTGCAACTTTCCAGTTTGCATTTTTTGTAAACGGTTACACCTTTAATATGGACAACTGGTACATGGACGACATCAGTGTATTTGTTCCTACATTTGGCATATTGGCTGGCACTGTAACAGAAGCTACCCGTGGCCCGATAGAAGGAGCATTGATTACTGCCGGCGACTATGAAGCCTATACGGATGCCAGCGGGAACTACTCGATCGCGAACATGCTGGCAGCTTCCTACGACGTTACCTGCACAGCCGATGGCTATTTCCCCGTAACGGTAGAAGATGTTGTGATTATTGCTGACCAAACCACAACCCAAGACTTTGTACTGGGCTATGCCACCATTTCGGTTGACCCAACCAGCCTTTCGCAGACTTTACTACCGGGCGCTACAGCCACGCAAATGCTCACCATCTCCAATACAGGAGGTACCGAGCCACTGACGTGGAGCGCAGGTATTGAAATGTTAGACCCTCCAGGCAAATCAGGTTTCCTGAATACAACACAGGAAAAGCAAAAACCAAATGCAAGTGTCGATGACACCGACCCCAATCCTACCCATGGCAATCCGGTTGCAACGGACGCAATGTATGATCTTTTGGGTTCGTTCCCGGTATTTGATGTTGGCGGAACCTACTCTGTAGCAACCGATGGTAACTTTATCTACACCGGCAGATGGAATCTTAACCAATATGATAAGTATGAACTGGATGGAACCTGGATTGAATCTTTCTCAATTCCCGGAGCCGGATCAACCAGAGACCTGACTTTTGATGGCCAGTATTTCTATGGTTCACCCAATAGCGCTTTAATTTATCAGATGGACTTCAATACCAAAACTCTTGTAAGTACTATTACCGCTACAGGAAGTCAGATTCGTGGCATTTCCTACGATAGCGATAATGATGCCTTCTGGGTTACCGGGGCAAGTTTTAATGGTCCATACAGACTAATAAGTCGTGCAGGTACTGTCCTGCAAACTGTTACCACGGCACTTGCTGGCAATACAGGCTTGGCTTACGACAATGTTTCCGATGGCGGGCCTTTTCTCTGGTCCTACACTCCTGCTGATGGTACAGGCACACACATTATAAACAAAACCAATATTGCAACAGGAGCTCTTGTTGAGTCCTTCAATCTTAGTGGCCTGGGTCTTCCATTTTTGACTGATGGTTCAGGTGGCGGGCTTTGTCTCACCAATCAGGTAGTTCCCGGTAAATGGGCATTTATGGGTTGCGCACAGAACGAGCTGGTATGGATACTCGAGCTTACTGATTCACAATCATGGTTATCCCTCGATATTACCAGTGGCGTTATCAACCCCGGCGAATCTGCGGACATCACCGTTACTTTCGATTCCGGCGATCTGATCGACAGCACCTATCTGGCCAATATCAAAATCAACCACAACGGCCAGGAACTTACCGATGGTACGGTGATTGTTCCGGTGTCGCTTACTGTGGCATCTGCTTCTCCTCCATTGGCACCCACCGACCCAATGCCAATATCGGGCGCTACACTGGTACCGCTACAACCCGCATTTAGCTGGACTAATGGTGCAGGTACCGCACAGGTGCAATTCGAAATACGCAAAGGCACCGGTGGATTTACCACCTCCGTGTATAAATCAGATTGGTTTGTTGGTTCTTCTATCGATCTGGCTGATGTTCCGGTAACTTTGGTTAAAAAGTCAGGCTACTCATGGACTGTAAAAGCCAAAAATGCAGCAGGCATTATTACTGGGCCAAAATGGATTTTTACAACCATTGGTGCCGGTACCGTTAGCGGTGTAGTTACCGATGCATATAGCAATTTACCGCTTGAGGGAGCTACCATTACCCTCGAACCGGGCGGACAAACAACCACAACATCGGCATCGGGTACCTACTCAATTCCCGAAGTATTGGAAGGCACCTACACCGTAACTGCTGAAAAGAGTGGTTACACTTCTGAATCGCTGGATGTAGTGGTACTTCACAACCAAACCGTAACGGCCAGCTTTGCGCTGGATTTGATGCTTGATCCTCCTTTTGGCTTACAGGCTCATGTTGTCGATTTCACTGACGTACATCTTATGTGGCAATCACCCGGCTCAGGTTTCGCCCCTGAATGGCTAACCTATTCCGGTGAAACTATTACTAATTCTATCGGTACTGATGGCGCTGCCAACTTTGATGTAGCAGCGCGCTTTACGCCCGATATGTTGGCCGGATTCCCTGGCGGATCGCTCACCAAAATACAATTTGTACCTGGTGAACCCGATATTACCTGCACCTATACACTCAAAGTGTGGGAAGGTGTTTCACCTCCTACACTTATTTATTCGCAGATACTGCCCGGCGTTACTGCTGATGTATGGAATGAAGTAGTGCTAACCACACCTGTGCCTTTTGATAATACCAAGGAACTTTGGTTTGGCTTTAACAGCAACACCACAGCAGGATTTCCTGCTGGATGCGACGATGGTCCGCAGGTGCAGGGCTTTGGCAACATGATGTTCTGGAATGGAGCCTGGACAACACTTTTTGACCTTGCTCCAACACTTACTTTCAACTGGGCTGTAAAAGGCTATGTGGAATCAGCAAAAGGTGGCGCTGTGCTTGAGCCAATAAAAGAGGCCGGTATAGTTTCTACGAATCAAGGCACCCTGAGTCTCAATCCGGTTGCAATGAAACCCACAGTTTCCATAACTCCCAACAATAGCCGTGCACTGCTTGGTTTCAACGTCTATCGCGATGGAACATTCCTGGCAAATACCGGAATCGGTACCACCGAATACAATGATTTGAACCTCCCAGCCGGCACATATGCTTACACCGTAAAAGCTGTTTATGACCAGGGCGAATCAGTAGCCGCCGGACCAAAAACAGTGGCTATTCTGCCTCCACCGGTGCTGTTGGCTGCCGAGCCTGATTTCTATGGCGTAGATTTGTTATGGCAAGCCGGCAATAATTATCCTACCGATAATATGCCTGGCATCTATTCGACATCCAATGTAAAACAAGATGCTAAGAAACGCACAGCAGCAAGCCTGCCTTATAGTGCAGGAAGAGCAATTGGTGATAATTGCACCGATCCTATTATTATCGGCGCCTTGCCCTACACTGACGCTAACACCACATGCGGCCGTGGCAACTATACCGATACCACATGCCTGGGCAACTACGATGGTGGCGAAGACATCTTCTACAAGCTCACATTAGCTGCAGAAACCTATGTAAGCATTACCCTGGCAACAGCCGTGACCTGGACAGGCATGCTCCTGACAGACGAATGCCCTCCAGGCGCTGCGTGCATTGCTACTTCAACAAACACGGGTGCTGGTGGATCTCAGATTCAGCAACTCCTTGCTGCCGGTACATACTATATCATGATCGATACCTGGCCAACACCTGCTTGCATCGATGCGTTTACTATTACTGTCGAAGCAGACGAGCCTTGTGTTGTTGAATGCCCCGCTGGTGCACTGCCCGAAAACGAGCCTTGCGGTGAAGACCTCAACGGAGGATGTAATGCTGAAGTTCCGGCATATACTCCCATTGCTATTGGCGATACCTATTGCGGAACGGCTTATGCTGATGTTGACAGAGATACCGACTGGTACGAATTGGTTCTCGACGCTCCTCAGGTTCTTACCTGGGCAGTTACTGCCGAATTCCCGGTTCTTGCCTTTATCATCGATGGTAATAATGGATGCGAAGGTCTTGCAATTCTTCAGAGTGCTACTGCCGCTCCTTGCGAAACCGCTACTGTTACGGCTACTGTTGCCCCGGGCACCTATTGGCTCTGGGTTGGCAATCAAACTTTTGCCGGCAATCCATGTGGAGCCTCCAACAATTATGTGGCTACACTTACCGCCGAAGAAACCTTCCTGTCGTATTTCAACGTGTATCGCGACGGTGTGGAAATAGCTGAAGTTTATGGCAACACCTACTACGACGATGTGGACATCACCAATGGTGAAGAATATTGCTACACCGTTTCGCAAGTAGTAGCCGAAGGCATCGAAACCGCCATGTCGAACGAATTGTGTGCTACTATTCCGATGATTCCTGTGATCGCAGTTAATCCTGCATCGCTCACCGAAACACACATAATTCCTCCGGCTCAGGTTACCACCCAAACAGTAACCCTTACCAACAATGGGCTGGGGCAACTGGATTGGATGCTTAATGTAAATCTTTCCGCTCCGGCAGATGACGATTACTGCACCGCATCAACTACCACACAGGATGAGTATATTTCAAATGTTCTTTGTGGCTCCATCAACAACGCCAGCGGATGGCAAGGACTTGTGGCTGATTACACAGCTATCTCAACGAGCATCGAGGCAGGCGCTTCCGAGCCTATCGTCGTTACCAACGGCACTCCCTGGGCTTCTGACATGGTAACCTGCTGGGTTGACTGGAATCTGAACTACGTTTTTGACGTAGCTACCAACGAAGAGTTCATTCTTACCAATGTAGGTGCAACCGGCGCATCCTTTACCGGTGCTATTGCAGTACCTGCAGGAACACCTGCCGGTAACTATCGTATGCGCGTAAGGATGAGCTATTCTACTGCTCCGGTACCTTGCGGAGTGATGAGCTATGGTGAAGTAGAAGACTACACTATATCAGTAGGACAAACTTGGTTATCCGTTGATTTAACGGAAGGAACGTTGGCTCCCGGCGCATCTATCGATATCACGGCTACCTTCAACTCCGAAGGTCTCGATGCCGGAATTTATAACGGCGCGCTCGAATTTATGAGCAACGACCCGGTAACTCCTGAATTGATGGTTCCTGTCACTCTCAATGTGGAACTGGCTGCTACCGGCACCATTGCCGGCCACGTAACCGATGCAACCACACGTGGTCCTGTAGGTTATGTTACCATCACGGTTGACGAATTGCGCTATACCACCACCACCGACGAAAACGGGTATTACGAATTGGAGGTTCAGCCTGGCGATTATCTGGTAACAGCCTCCAAAACAGGCTACATTACACAAACAGCCGAAGTTATGGTATTTGTTGACGAAACTACTACACAGAACTTTATGCTTGAGTTTGCTGCTCCTGTTTTGCTTTACGCAGATGGTGGCATTGGTGAGATCAACCTGGGATGGACGGGCAACCCTGCTGTAGATGCTGATAACGCAGTTCGTGTTTCGGCTTCCAACCTAGAACCCAAAGTGGAAAGGTCGCATGGCGCTACCGTTAAGTTGCCGGTTGAATCAGGAAGAGCTGTTGGCGACGACTGTAATAATCCCATTGTGATTGGCGCTTTGCCTTACACCGATGTAAATACAACCTGTGGAAGAGGAAACTCCTATGATGCAACTTGCCTGGGATTTTATGATGGTGGCGAAGACATCGTGTATCAGCTTGTAATAACCGAAGACATGACTATAGAGCTTGATCTGGCTACTACCGCTACCTGGACTGGTATTTTAATTACAACGAATTGTCCCATCGACAGCACTTGTGTGGCTACTATCACAAGTAGCACTGGTCCAAAAAACATGGTGGTTGATTTGGTAGCAGGCACCTATTACATCATGATTGATACCTGGCCGACGCCAACCTGTATTCCTGAATTTACACTTACTGTTAGCGAATATGAGGAATGCATACTTGAGATGCCCGCTGGCGCTATTGCCGAGGGCGAAGCCTGTATCATCGACCAGGGCGAAGATGTAACCAATGGTGGCTGCAATATGGCAGTACCTGCATTTACATCCATCAACTGTGGTGATGTAATCTGGGGATCCGCAAGTACCTATCTCGTCGGAACTGGCCAAAACAGAGACACCGACTGGTATGATTTTGTTATTACCGAACCTAAAACCGTTACTTTTACAGTAACCGCTGAATTCCCTGTTGTTGCAGGCATCCTGGAACAAGTCGTTCCGGGTGAAGCTGGTTGTGATAACACCACGGGATCTATTTCTCCATACGCGTTAGCAAATCCATGTGGTGCAGCTTCTGTTACTGCCACACTTACACCAGGGACTTATTATTTCTTTGTAGGTCTTAGTGTATTCGAAGGATACCCCTGTGGTACTTCCAACGACTACATTGCTGAGCTTACCTGCGAAGATGCCTTTGTTCCTTACTTTAACGTGATCCGCGACGGCGCTACCATTGCGCAAACTTATCTGGAAACCTACACCGATATGGATGTAATGCCCGATGTGGAATACTGCTACACCGTAAGCCAGGTTATCGAACCAGGTTTGGTTACACCCGAATCGAACGAACTCTGCGCCTCCATGCTCTGCGCTGCCGGCTGCGACTATACCATGATTCTCACCGACAGCTATGGCGACGGGTGGAATGGTGCGAGCGTAACTGTGATGCAGGGAACCAGCGAAATAGGAACCTATACGCTGGCTACCGGAGATTCCGCAGCTATGAGCATAGCGCTTTGCGATGGTTACGAAACATCACTAATTTGGAACGTAGGTTCATATGATGAAGAAACTGGTTTTGCATTACTTGATCCTAACGGCATCGAACTCTATAGCTTTGCCTTTACGGAAGCACCCATACCCGGTGAGTTCTTCAACTTCATGAGCGAATGCCCTGCACCACTCACTCAGGATATCATTCTGCCTTTAGGCTGGAGCGCATGGTCGTCGTACCTTACTCCTGCTCCTATGAATGTATCAGATGTAATGGCTCCTGTAGTTGCCGACATGGTTGTGACCCAACATTTTGGCGAGTTGTTCTATCCTGCTTATGGCATCAACACCATGGGCATGTTCAGCAACAACCACGGCTACCTTACCAAAATGGCTGCCGAGGCTACCCTTACCATCAGCGGTAATATGGCCGATCCTACTATTACGCTCCACACTGGCTGGAACATGATTTCTGTCGTGCAGGAATGCTCTATCCTGGCTGAAGGCGTATTTAGCAACATCGATGGTTTTGTAATCGCATGGGAACCCACCGGAAATGGTATTTACTATCCTGCCGGCAATCTCTACACGCTTACCAACCTGATGCCGGGCAAAGCCTACTACGTGAAAGTTACCGAAGCCGGCGACTATACTTATCCCGGCTGCGAAAAATCCGCAGGTAATGTGTTCAGCGCTCCGCTGAGAGCTGCCAACACCACCTCCTGGAACGACGTAACCTATACCGGTATTAACCATGTGGTAGTATTCGACTCAAAAGCTACCAACAGTCTGCGCATTGGTGATATGATCGGTGCTTTTGCCAACCAATCGGTTTGTGCCGGCCTGGTTGAATACACCGGTGCTAACCTCGGCTTTACACTTTTTGGCAACGACATCACTACTCCGGCTGCCGAAGGTTTTGCGGATGGTGACGTGATCGCTTACAAAGTGTTCCGTGCCGAAACAGGCGAAGAGTTCACGATGGATGTAGTTTATAGCCTGGATGCTCCCAACAGCAGCACCTTCGCTACCAACGGTCTGTCGGTAATCACCGACCTGAAACTTGCTCCTGTCTCTATTGGCGAAAACACGCTGAAAAACCTGTCGATTTATCCCAATCCTTCGTCAGGTATCTTCAACATCGCCGTTAGCGGACTGGATACCGAAATCAACTACGTTGTAATGAATGCCCAGGGGCAGGAAGTTTACAACGGTAACCTGATGGAATCGCAGCAGCTCGACCTGAGCAGCGAAGCCAAAGGCGTTTACTTCATTAAGTTTATCAGCGATAGCGTTCTCAGAATAGAGAAGCTGGTAGTTAGATAGGCTTGATTGAATTCTGATTAAAAAAAACCCTCTGTCGAAAGGCTGGGGGTTTTTTGTTTGTTGTTTGTTGTTTGTTGTTTGTTGTTTGTTGTTCGTTGTTCGTTGTTTGTTGTTTGTTGTTTGTTTTTTGTTTTTTCGATATCCTGACGTCCAGTTTTGACGTTACGAGAGTTCACCCAAAGTTTTTGGGCATAATGAGGTAATTACATGGTGGAATAGATTTCTCTCCGCCTGTTGGCGGATCGAAATGACAGGACTGCGATTGGGAGGAGGGAGAAGAAAAAAATCGCTTCGCGATTTTTTTCCTCTACCCCACAGCCACAACGCCATTGTCACCTCGAAAGAGCGAAGCGATTGAGAGGTCTGTTTAATACTTGGGTTTTCAGAATTTTATAAAAATCTGTTATTGGTAGGTCCTGCGGACGCTCGAAAGTCTCGCCCGAAAGTCTGTGGGCAGGTGGCAACTTTCTATCGTCCGACGAAGTAGGACATAGAAACGTTAAAAGACAGACTGCGGACGCTCGAAAGTCGGTATCAATCGTAATTCGTAAATCGTCATTATCGTAAATCATCATTATCGTTTCGAGGTCCTGCGGACGCTCGAAAGTCGGGATCAATCGTAATTCTAAAATCGTAAATCATCATTATCGCAAATCGTAAATCATCATTATTGATACCTTCGCGCGAAAATATCTTCCTTATGAAAAATTGGCTTCTTCTACTTTTCATCAGCGGGTTGCTAATAGCTTGCAGCCACTCAAAAAATGAATCTACGGAAGTGATAAAAACTGAATTAACCGGCGAATGGCAATTCCGTCAGGCGGACAGCAGCCAGTGGCATCCGGCCACTGTTCCGGGAACGGTTCACACCGACCTTTTGGCCAACCACCTAATTGATGATCCGTTTTATCGGCTCAACGAAAAGCAGCAGCAGTGGATCGACAAGGTAGATTGGGAATATCAAACCAGTTTTCCCCTCAACGAAGATATTTTGCGAAAGCAACACATCGAGCTGATATTTGAAGGACTTGATACCTATGCGAACGTTTACCTCAACGACACGCTTATCCTTTCTGCCGACAATATGTTCCGAACGTGGAAGGTTGATTGTAAGCCGATATTAAAAAAAGAAAATACCCTGCGCATCCTCTTGAAATCTCCTATCAAAATCGGTCTTCAAAAATTAAATGACCTGGGCTATCAACTGCCTGCCGACAACGACCAGTCGGAAAATGGTGAGTTGGGATCACAAAGGGTGAGTATTTTTACGCGCAAAGCCGGCTATCACTTTGGCTGGGACTGGGGGCCGCGGCTGGTTACGTCTGGCATTTGGCGTCCCATCGGCATTGTGGGGTGGAACCGTGTCCGGATCAATAATGTACAAATTATTCAAAATCATCTCGACAACGAAATTGCCAACATGACGATGACGGCAGAAGTGCGAGCCGACACCACCATGTCAGCGTCGCTTGAGGTTTGGTACAGAAATCAGCAGCTTGCCACCCAAGAGGTGCAGTTGCTGGCAGGATCGCATTTTTATAAAATTGTTTTTGATATTAAAAATCCAAGGCTGTGGTGGCCAAATGGGTTGGGCGAAGCCTTTCTTTATCCAATTACGCTGAAATTGAAAACCAACAATAGGCTTGCAGACACAGCCATCACGAACATCGGCCTGCGTACATTGCAGTTGGTTCGTGAACCCGACGCCGATAGCACCGGAGAGAGTTTTTATTTTGAAGTGAACGGCAGGCCGGTTTTTGCCAAAGGCGCCAATTACATTCCTAACGATGTTTTTTTGCCACGGGTTTCGCCACAGCATTACGAAAAAATAGTACAGGCTGCCGCCGATGCCAACATGAACATGCTGCGTGTGTGGGGCGGCGGAATTTACGAAGCCGATCTGTTTTATGATCTCTGCGACCGGCATGGCATCATGGTGTGGCAGGACTTTATGTTTGCCTGCGCCATGTATCCCGGCGACAGCGCGTTTCTGGAAAACGTCGGCCACGAAGCTACCGACAACGTGAAACGGCTGCGCAACCACCCTTGTCTGGCGCTTTGGTGTGGCAACAATGAAATAGAAAACGCCTGGGGGCCGTACGACGAAAACCGCGGCTGGGGCTGGAAACAACGCCACACTGCCGCCGAACGCGCTGAGATTTGGCAGGCTTACGACACGCTTTTTCATCACATACTGCCACAGGTGGTGCAGCAGCTCGATGCCAAAACTCCTTACTGGCACTCGTCTCCATCGGCAGGCATGGGTAAGCTCGCCGGCCACGACACACCCTCCGGCGATGTTCACTACTGGGGCGTGTGGCATGGGCAGCATCCTTTTTCTGATTATAAAAAATACAAAGCCCGCTTTATGAGCGAATATGGTTTCCAGTCGTTTCCGGTGATGGCCTCTGTTTCAAATTTTACAGAGCCGCAGGATTGGGATTTAAATTCGGAGGTGATGACCGCGCACCAGCGCTCAGGCATCGGCAACCAGCGCATCCGCGATTATATGGAGCAGGATTACGTGGTGCCGCAAGATTTTGATCAACTGCTCTACGTGAGCCAACTGTTGCAGGCCGAGGCCATGCGCACCGCCATAGAAGCACACCGCAGCGCCATGCCTTATTGTATGGGTTCGCTCTATTGGCAGCTCAACGATGTGTGGCCGGCAGCATCGTGGTCGGGCATCGACTATTACGGACGATGGAAGGCGATGCATTACGCGGCAAAGGAGGCTTTTAAAAATACAACAGTCTATGTGGATCAGGCGGATAGTGTGTTACGATTTATGGTGGTTTCGGATTTGGAAAATACGCGAAAAGCACAATTGCAAATGGAGGTGTTGAATTTTGATGGTGATACTTTATTTAATAAAATCATTCCAGTTACCATACCGGCCAACCAGGCGCAGGAAGTTTTTGCGATAAACACGTCTGAAATTTTAGCGAAAGCGAAACCAAAAGAAACACTGCTAAGTGTGCGACTGATAGAAAATGATCAGGAAACCGACAGAGCGCTGCATTATTTCGTCAGACCAAAAGAGATGCAATTGCCTGACCCGAAACTAACGATGGACTTTACCAAAGTGGAGGGTGGCGTAAAGATCGCGATAAGTACCAATAAATTGGCAAAAAATCTTTTCCTGATGCACGAATCCGACGAAGGTCACTTTTCCGACAACTTCTTTGATTTGCCTGCCGGCGAAAGAAAAGAAGTTTATGTTGCCACAAATAGCACCGCAGAAGATTTTCGGAAAGGCTTGCTCATCATGCATCTGAAAGAAACGCTGCCAGGTCTCAGTCCTCAGTAGGCAGTAGGCAGTCAGGTTCAAATAGGAATGGGTCATTGCGAGCGCAGCGAAGCAATCTGCGAGCAAAGCGAAGCAACTCCAAACATTTCCTCCAAGGCGTTGTTATTGCCATCATTAATCAAAAACGAATAACTTATGCGACCCTATATCACGAATTTACTTTACGCCATCCTGCTCATCGTTCTAAGTCTGTGGGGCTACTTTGCCAGTCCTTCGCCATCATTTACCGCTTTTATCCCGACTGTTTTTGGAGTTTTGTTTCTGGCCATGACACCGGTGATGAAACGCGAAAACAAAACCATTGCTCACATCGTGGTAGCGCTTACGCTGCTGCTGGTAATAGCACTCGTAAAACCGCTCACCGCCGCCATTGGCCGCAGCGATACTGCAGCCACGGTACGCGTAGCCATCATGTTGGGTGGAGGTTTGGTGGCGATGATCATTTACATCAAGAGTTTTGTAGATGCCCGCCGCACCCGAAAAAATATGAGCTAAAGCGAAATGGTGGCTCCTGCCAAAAAGTTGATGGGCGCCTGTGGAAAATAGCCGTTCATTAAATATTCACTGCCTTCATAATAGTAGCGATAAACCCATGCATTGGAAGCGTATTTGGCGCTGAAGAGGTTTGAAATATTGGCAAACAACTCCACATTGCTAAACAGTGCAGTAGTAAAAGCATAGCTGATGTTGAGGTCGTTTACAAAATAGGCATCAATCATCCGCTTGTCGCTCGACGTATTGTCGATGTATTGGCGATCGACATATTTTGCAACCAATCTTACCGACAATTTTTCGATGGGAATAAATTGGATGGTGGCGCCCGCCACCACATTGGGCGAGAAAGCCAAATCGGTGTCGGTGAGTTCGTTTTCGAGCTGGTTGTATGGCGGGCTCCAATTATCCACATACGCCACATACTGCGTAATCTTGTTGCGGCTTAATGCTGCATTGGCCTCCAACCGCAGCCACTCTGTAGCCTTTATGCCTGCCACTATTTCCAGTCCGGCCCGGTAGCTGTCGGGCACATTCGTAAAAATCGGGGCGCCTACATTGTTGATTTCGCCGGTGAGCACCAGTTGATCTTTGTAATCCATAAAAAACAGATTCGCATTCAGACGCACCTTGCCAGCGCTGTAGTTGTAGCCAAGTTCGTAGTCGGTAAGCTTCTCGGCGTGCGGCTGGTGGTTTTCGTCGGCATCGCGGAAGTCGCTGCGTGTAGGCTCCCGGTTGGCAACAGCAAACGAAAGATAAAGCTGGTGATGATTGTCGGGCTGATATACGGCGCCAAACTTAGGATTGAAAAACAAAAAGTCGTGCTCCTGTGTGATGTCGCGGCCATCGTCGTGCGTGCCTTTTATGCTGTAGCGGATGCCACGCAATTGCAGATCGACAAAAGCATTTACTGTTTTGGTTATTTGATAATTAATCTTACCATAAATATTGTATTGCTGCTTCACACCATCATTGTCGTACCAGCGCCGATCGCGGTAATCGCCTGCAGAAAATTTGCTCCAAACCACATTGCCGTAATGGGCGCCATCGTAGTAGTTCCATCCGCCACCAACAGAAACAGTGATTTTATTAAAACCATTATAGTTTCCTGAAAAGGTAAGCCCATAAAAATCGTTGTCGAGATATTTACGGGTGATCATATCCGAAGCGCGCATCGTGTCGCCGTTCACCAACATATCACGCAAACCATACTCCGCAAAATCCTGGTCGGTTTTGTAACTTTCGTAATAGCCATAGCCGCGCACATAAAAAGCCGCTGCATTGATGTTGATCTTTGGGCTGATCATCTGCGAAAGCAAAAGTTGATAATGATCTTGCTGGTAATTGTCGGTTTGGTTGTCGTAATAGGCCAGGCGACCTTGCCCGTCGATGTATTCGCCGGCGGGATTGTAGGTGCGATTGGTAGCCAGACTGTCGGAAGGGATTCCATACCAGGCCTGGTAAGTTTTTTCCTGACCCGACATCACATTTATTCGCACAATAGTTTTGGCGCCGTAATATCCGCCGCTGATATAAAAACTTTTGAGGTCGGAGAAGGCTCTGTCGATGTAGCCATCGGAGGTAATTTTGGAGAGGCGGCCATCGAGGGCAAAGCGGCCATTGAGCAAACCCGATCCAAAGGAAACGGTATTTTTGAAAGTTCGGTAACTTCCTGCGGAGCTGCTGATGCGCGCGTATGGATCGGCTTGTAGCTTTTGCGTCTGCATATTGATGCTGGCGCCAAAAGCCGCCGCGCCGTTGGTGCTGGTTCCCACGCCACGCTGTATTTGTATGTTATCCACCGAGCTTGCCAGATCGGGCATATTTACCCAAAAAACACCCTGCGATTCTGGATCGTTCATCGGAATCCCGTTCACGGTCACATTAATGCGGGTAATGTCGGTGCCACGGATGCGAATGCCTGTATAGCCAATTCCCGCGCCGGCATCGGAAGTGATTACCGTAGCAGGCATCGATTGCAGCATCACGGGCAAGTCTTTACCCAGGTTCTGCGTCTTGAGTTCCTCTGGGTTTACCTGCTGCCAGGTGCCGGGGGTTTTCTGACCGAGCCGCGTGGCAGTTATCACCACTTCGTCTTCAAGTATGGTGCGTGGCTGCAATTCGAAATCCATGCGGGTATCATGCAAAAGTTCTACTGTGGTAATTATCTTCTGATAGCCCAAAAAGGAAACCTCCGCCTGATAAGTACCGGCAGCAAGGTTTTTCATCACGAAATGTCCCTGAAAATCCGTCACCGCGTTGTGGTAGGTCCTGGCAAATACCACATGGGCGCCAGGCAGCGACTGCCCGCTCAGTGCATCGTGCACCGTACCCGAAAAAGTGAATTGCGCCAAAAGAATTCCCGGCAGAAAGACAGCAGCCAGCAGCATGAAATGTTTTTTCGTCATTTTCGATTGATTTTTAGTTCAACACATTCAGAAATAAAAATCAATAGAGGAAACAAGGTCAAATGAAAGCCATCTTTTCCCTTCGCCGGCATTACCCGGAGCAGGTTCAATGAGTATGATCTCAGCCCGTAATATTAGGGCACCCCTAGTTGA
>SABY01000074.1 GCA_009928785.1 Clostridia bacterium
AGCAGAAATTACCAATCTGCAAAACGAACAATTTATTAATTCCGGAGAGCAAACCCTGCCGGTAGCTTTCACCAATAATATTTTAAACCCGGAAGTAACGTACCAATGGGAGGGAACTGAATCGATACCGGAGCTGGAAGGCTGGATTGAAAGTGGAAATAGTACCACTTTGCCGGCCATGCTTATTACTATTGATGGCGCCAATGCGCCCGACGAAGGCGAAGTGATTTACACTGTTACGCCTTTTGCCGGCGGATGTGCCGGGGTGCCTTTTACTTACACCATTCATGTTTATTTGCTGCCTTCCGTTTTCCAGTTGACTGGTGGCGGAGAGTTTTGTGATGATGGCGTTTCGTTTGCCGAAATTCGTCTTTTGGGATCGCAGCCCAACATCAATTACCGGCTCAACCCAATAAATGATGTACTGGCAGGGAATGGCGGGATTTTGATTTGGGAAATTGCCATGTCGGGAACTTACAGCGTTACCGCTATTAATCCAAATACCGGCGTCGAGATACTGATGGATGGCACCATCGAAGTTATTGCGCGCGATCTGCCGCTGATTTACAATCTTACCATTGCTGCACAGGGCGATGCCTGCGTTCCGCTGGTTCCGCGCCTCAATGGATCGCAACCCGAAGCTTATTACCGGCTTTATTGTAATAACATCTTTGCACAGGAAGAACCCGGAACGGGTGCTGCCATTTTGTTTGACCCGGTAATGCAAGGCGGAATCTATACTGTTGAGGCACTTGTAGATTATGATAACATAACCTGCTCGCGCGCAATGAATGGTTCGTTTGAGGCTTTGCCGATTCCTGCAATGGTTCAGATTACACCAAATGCACCCATTTGTGAAAACGAAGATGAGATTTGTATTCTTAATTCTGAAATGGATATGGTGTATCAACTGTGGAGCGGAAATCAGCCTGTGGGCAACAGCATCACGGGCACTGGCGGATTGATTTGTTTTGGTGTGATCGACAATCCCGGAACCTATCGCGTACACGCATCGAATCCTGCCAGCGGATGCGAAATTTTGTTTCCGCAGCAAATATTAGTGAACCCTGCACCTTTGCAGTTTCAGATGTGGCCGGCAAAGGGGTGCCCGGGTACCGAAATTACGCTCAACAATTGCCAGGCTGGCATCGAATATTATCTCTACCTGCAGGTGCCACCTGCCGAAGGGCCACCAGATCTTACGGCTGTTGCCGGCCCCATAGCGTGCAATGGTGGCGGAGCTATCAGCTTTGGAATCTTCTTCGACGCAGGCACATATAGTGTTTTAGGTATTAATACCGAAACCGATTGCGATGCCTGGATGGAAACCCATACCGTTATTTATCCCGATCCTTTGATATTTGAGGTGCGAGCCGAAGGTGATGCCTGTCCGCCACGCGTAGTTTATCTCGAAGATTGCCAGGAAGAGGTGGAGTACGTTTTATATTTTGATGATCTTTCGGGCAACCCCGCCAACCCGGTTCCTATGAGTAGCCAGTTTTGTGCTAATGGTGAGGTGCGTTTTGAAAATCTTACCCAACCTGGCATTTATACCATCAGCGCTATCTGGAATCATGGCACTGTGGTATGTGAACAGACGATGTCGGGAAGTGTGGCCATAGATGAGCAGCCAGTTGTATATACTATTTTGCCCAACGCACCCACCTGTCCGCCGGTGGCATTTTACCTCAATGGCTCTGAGGAGAATGTACTTTACGAGTTGGTGGATGAAAATGGAATTGTAAAAAATTCCCAAATCGGAAACGGAGTTGGCGTAGTAGAATTTGAGCCGCAGTTTGAACCGGGTGTATATTTTGTCCGGGCGCTCTCGGTGAATGGTTGCGATACCATCATGGACAGTGTTGGCGTCATCAGGCAGGTGCCACAAAAATTTGACGTCACGCCTAACCCTGGCGGAAATTATTGCGTAGATCAGAATATCAAGATCGGACTTGTAAATTCCTCTACAGGTATTACATACGCATTGCAAAGGGTGGGCGCGGGCAACAATCCGCAGGCTTCTTATCAGGGTAATGACCAACCTTTCGTTTTCGTCACCGGCCAGCCGCTCATTGCCGGCATCTATCGTATCAAGGCTACCGACGACCTCACAGAATGCTTTACCATTATGGATGGACTGATAAAGATTTACGACAACCCCGATGTTTATACCATTACCGCCGAAGGGTTTCCTGTTCCCGACGAAGGCGACTATTGCCCGCCGGTAGAAATTGGCCTCACCTGGTCGGAGGATTCGGTGAAATATTATTTGTATTGTGATGAAGTAACGGGTGGTCCTGTTGCCACACTCGACGGAACTGGCGGCCCCCTGGATTTTGGTGTCTTCGATTTTCCGGGCGGATATCATATCGAAGCCAAGCATCTTTTTACCTCTTGCGACAAAGTAATGGCTGGTGTGGTCAACATCAGCGATGGCCCGGTGACGTATGCAGTATCATGCGAAAACCCGCTGTTTTGTGAAGGCAATATTCAACAAATTACGCTTGTGCTTGATGATTCGCAGCAAGGCGTTGCTTACGAGCTGTTGCTCGAAGGTCAGCCTGTGGTTCCCCCATATATTATAATTGGTAATGGTGGAATGCTCCAGTGGGTTAATGTTTCGGAATTTGGCGAGGGAATGTACACCATTACGGCAACCTTTGCCGACGATCCGATGTGCTCTGCAGTGATGCAGCCTGGCGTTCTGGTTCAGGAGCTAAGCCTTCCCACAGCCCAATTATCCGGCGATACCACAACTATCTGCCTTGGCGATACAGCATTAATACCGCTACAGCTTACCGGCGAACTGCTCGACTGGAAACTCACCTGGTCGATTGACGGGGTGATGCAACCGCCCGATACACTCTTGAATAATGGAGCGCAACAATATTTAAAACTTGTTCCCTCACAACTTGTAACTGTCGGACTTATCGGCATCGAATATTTGCAGTCGCCTGGATGCGTAGGGACCGTTGGCGGAACGTATGTGATTATGGTCGATCCCGTTCCCGAAATCTATGCCGGCGATGATGCCGCTGTTTGCCTGGGTGATACATTACAAATACAAAATGCAGTGGCAGAATTTATTACCAGCTTCAACTGGGAGATAATTCCTGCGGCTGCGGGTACCATGATTAATACCGATACGCTTGCGCCCTTGTTTATCCCAAATATTTCGGTTGCCAATAGTATGGTAGAATTGGTATTGCATGCCACGGGAGCCGGCGCTTGTTCTTATCAGCAGGTAGCTTCATCGGTGTTTATTCAGGTGGATTCCTTGCCGGTAGCGATGGCAGGCAACGATGCCACCATCTGTGTCACCGATCAGATTGCCCTGCAAGGCTTTGCTGAAAACTATGGTAATTTGCTTTGGGAGGATGTGTCCGGTTTGGGATCGTTTGTTCCCAATCCGCCCAACGTACTTGATCCTGTTTATCATCTCAACCAACCCGACACGATCGACCAACCGGTTGAAATCACCTTGCGCTTTACAGCCGGAGGGATGGGAGCCTGTGGTTATCAATCAATCGACGACTCCATACTGCTGACGGTCATCCCTGAACCACGGCAGGTGTCGGCTGGCGCTGATGCTGTTATTTGCGAAAACGCAATTTATACCACAGCCGATGCTACGGCGCTTCAATACAGCGCACTTCAGTGGACTACCACTGGCGATGGCGTTTTTGATAATTCAGCCACACTTTCGTGTGAATATTCTCCGGGAGCTAATGATATCTTAATTGGTGAGGCAATGCTTTGTCTCACGGTCGAGCCACTTAGTCCGTGTACGGTTGTAGTGAGCGATACCATGATTCTTTCCATTCAGCAGCTACCGGTAATTTCTGCCGGAAATGATACTGTTCTGTGTGAAAATATTATGATTTACGAATTGCCGGCTACCGCCGAAAATCAGGCAGTAGTGATGTGGCGAAGTGAAGGTGACGGATATTTCGACGATTCCTCATTGGTGACGCCGATTTATACTTTTGGTGCTGCCGACATACTGGCCGGACAAGTTGAACTTTGTTTTACGGCATATCCGCTGGCACCTTGTGCCATGGGTGATTCGGTAACGGATTGCATGACGTTGAGCATCCAGCCGATGCCATTGGCCGAAGCCGGAATCGACACCATTATTTGTGAAAACACAAGCCTGTATTTTGATGCTACAATGGTGATGGCTGCGAACTACGACAGCTTGCAATGGCACGGTGGCGACGGCGCGTTTGATGATGCCACGTTGCTTTATGCAACCTACACGCCGGGTGCCGCCGATATTGCTGCCGGCCATGCCACGTTGTGTCTTACTGCTTTCGCAGAAAGTCCTTGTTTGCCCGCTGACTCCGTGCAGTCGTGCGTGGAACTTATGATCACTCCACTGCCATCGGTTGATGCCGGCAACGACATTACGCTCTGCGAAAATGAAACCCTTCTGCTTGATCAGGCTTTGGCTCAGCACTATGATAGCCTGCTATGGCGGGGCGGTGATGGTTGGTTTGATGATGCAACCCAATTGGCTGCTAATTATTCGCCGGGTGTTGCTGACATTGCCGCCGGTGGTGTTACGCTTTGTCTTACTGCTTACGCAATGAATCCTTGCCTATTGGCTGATTCGGTTAACAACTGCATTACTTTAACTATCCAGACTTTACCGGTAATTGAAGCTGGCACAGATGCCACTATTTGCAAAAGCAACACGACATATCAAGTGAGTGCGGCTGTCGCCGAAAATTATTCAGCACTTTTATGGACTACTATTCCGCCCGGAATGGGTGAATTTTCAGATGCTGCATTATTAAATCCTGATTATTTACTACCGGCAATCGGTCAGCCTGTCGATATTCAGTTAGTATTGACTGCTACCGGAGTTGAGCCGTGTGATGGTTCGGAAGTAATGGATGCTTTCTGGTTGCACATCGACCCGCTGCCCGAAATTGATGCCGGCGACACGCTCGAAGTTTGTGTGGCCAACCATGTACAGATCAAAGATGCCGACACCGCTTTCATTGCTGGTTTTTCGTGGGAAATTTATTATGGTGGTGGAACATTGGATGATCCACTGCGTCTCGATCCTACTTACTATCCGGCAGCCAGCGATGCCGGCGAAACTGCCATTATACTCTTGCAAGCTACCGGCGCTGCCGCTTGCAGCCTGGAACCAGCAACAGATACCATCCGGATTATTGTTTCGGGATTGCCTTCTATTAGTATTGTCAATTCTACAGGGGTGATTTGTATGGATGATGCTGCCGGCTATACCATCGAAAGCGGAAATGTTGTTATCGAAAACTACAGTAGTTTCCAATGGGAGCTGGTGTTGGGCACCGGAAACGGACAGTTACTCAACGCTACCACACTTACACCCACCTACCATCCCAGTGCATGGGATGCCGGAAAAGATGTTGTGCTCACACTCAGAGCAAATGGTTTGGCGGTTTGTACCAATTACCAATCAGAGGCTACTTTTATTATAAAAATAGGAGCACGTCCTGTGGCCGACTTTGATCCAATCAACAACTCGGCTGATTCGGTGCTTTGCCCTGGGCAGCAAACCTGGTTCGAAGACCTGTCGGGATTTGGCTATAGTGCCGCCCATCCCGATCAGATTATAACCAACCGAATCTGGAATTTTGGTGATGATGTGGTAATCGATTCCGGCACTGAAACCTTTGTTTCGCATACGTATGCTGCACCGGGAGCTTACACCGTAAAGCTTACAGTGATTACTGCCATCGATGAAATCATCACCTGCACCGATTCCACACTGCTTACTGTAACTATAAAAGAACCACCCGTGGCAGGATTTGCCTACGAAAAAATCAGCAACTGCGTTGGGCTTGTACAGTTTTATGATACCTCATGGGTGCAGCAATCGTACATTACCGATTGGTGGTGGACCTTTGGTGACGATTATTATTCCGACCTTCAAAATCCGCAGTTTGAATTTGAAAGTAGCGGACCAAAGGCTGTAACACTTACCGTAACTGACCGCAATGGTTGTATCGACAATTGGGTGGATACCATTTACATCGACGCGCTTTTCGATTTCGATGTAGATCATCAGGATGCCTGCTATGGTGAGGCCACCCGCTTTTGGATTGACAGCGCCACCATTTTGCCTCCGGGTAATATTATCGAAAGCTATGAATGGACTTTTGGCGATGGCAATTCTTCCTCAAATGACCCGGCGCCGGAGCATATCTACACCCATGCCGGCGAGCATCAGGTGGTGCTGAAAACCATCGACGCCTCCGGATGTGAAAAAGTCAAAAGCCTTATGGCTATAGTTCCCGAACCGCTTGATCCTGCATTTTCTTACGACGATTGCAGCCTTACGGTATTGTTTACCGGCTATACGGCTGCCGTTTCTGATGAGGTGAGTTGGTGGGCATGGGATTTTGGTGACGGTACCCACGACACCATTTTTGCACCTGAGCAACCCGTGATCACACACACATACACCAACAAAGAGATTTACGCTGTAACACTTACCGTTGGCGATAATCTGGGCTGCTCCGAAACGTTCGCCATCGACACCATTCGTACCGAGTGCCTGGAATACAAAGGCTTGTACATCCCCAACGCTTTTGCACCCGAGCATCCTGACAAGGAAGTAAAAGTGTTCATGCCCAAAGGGGTAGGCCTTGAAGAGTATAATATCAGCATTTACGATTTGTGGGGCAATAAGCTCTGGGAGTCGTCAGCTTTGGACGATGGTGGCAGCCCGACAGAGTCGTGGGATGGTAAATACAAAAATGCCACCATGCCACCCGGCACTTACGTGTATAAGGCTTACGCCAAATTTAAAGACGGAACCGTGTGGGGCAACGATGCCACCGGCCTGCAGCAACAAGGCAATGATATTACGGGTACTATTTTATTAATCCGATAAAACGAAAGATCATGAAAAAAGACAGCATCACAAAATGGTTTTTCTTTAGCGCCACTCTTTTCTTACTCACGCCAGCGCTAATGTGGACGCAGATGGCGGCGGCACAAGATGCCACCTATTCGCAATTTTACAACAATCGCCTTTACTACAATCCGGCTTATGCTGGTGCCAGCAGCGGGTTGCATGTAAATATGCACTACCGCAACCAATGGAATAAACTCAGTTGCAACTTCGACAATTACACGTTGAGCGTAGATGTAGCGGAGCCTAATTTTCCGGGTAGTGGCGGGCTGGGTGTGATTATTCAAAGCGATATGGACGGGCTTGGAAATGTACAAACCACCTCGGCCACCCTGGCCACCTCCGTAAAAATCCACATGTCTGAAAATCTTTTGACACAGTTTGGCCTGAATGCTGCCTTTGTCCGAAAAAGCATCAACTGGGACAACCTGATTTTCAGCGACCAGATCGACCCACGCTATGGCGTGGTGAACCCTTCCTCGTTCGTTGCTCCCGATTACAACAGCCTGAACTACCCGGATTTTGGTGCGGGAATACTGCTCAAATTTTGCGAGCAAACAGATGCCATCAACAATGTGGTAGGCACGCTGGCGGTGTCGGTACAGCATCTGTTCACACCCGATATTTCATTTTACGAAAGCGGTGCCGAACTACCGATAAAGCTGGTGGTAATGGGTGACCTGCTGCTCGACAACGAAACCGGTAGCAACAACCGCTACAATAAAAAGGATACTAAGTTTAAGGTAAACCCGGGTTTTTTGTATGAGAAGCAGGGAAAAATGTCCAACTTTTCTGTTGGGTTGAATGCTTACAAAAGCTACATCTATTCAGGCATCTGGATCAGGAATCAAAGTTTTACTTTCACCGATCTTAAAGACCTGATCATAATGGTAGGTGCTAACGTTCCTTTTGGCACCACCAGCCGCATCAAGATTCGATACTCTTACGATTATCTATTGAGCGATGTGCGCAGTGTGGCGGGAGCTACCCACGAAGTTTCGGTAATATATGAGCTGGATGGTTTTAGTTTCTTTGGCGCGCCGCGCAGCAGTAGTAGCCGGTTTGGCGAAGGAAAACAGTCGTGCCTGGATTGCACACCTTTTTAAATATTGTAAACACGTTTGAGGTATGATGAAATTTGTAAAGACAATCGTTTTGATGATGATCTTCACAGCTCCGGTGGCGATGGCTCAACAGGCTGAGTCTTGTCGCCTGGAGTTGAAGTATAATCCACGACTGGGATTGGTGGGTTTTGATACCATCATCAAATTAAACAAAAGCCTCGACGAAGCTACAATCTTCAATCGCGTAGTAGAATGGTTTTCTGATGATTTTCAGAAACGTAATGTTGTATTAAGTAAAAAAGATTCCACCGGGCAGCTTCATTTTAGCGTAAGCGACCAGACTTCAGCAAATTCTGCAGATGGGGGGCAGATACAAGGCTCAGGATATATGGTGCAGGGGCGTTACATGGATATTTTTCAGAATCACAAAATCGGCGCCAACAGCGACTATGTGTTGTGCACCCGCATGGAAGTGCAAATGCTGCCATCGGCATTTCATATCACCTTCACCTCCTTCAAGCTGCCCGACTATGGTTTTACCTCTTTCGAGTCGTTTTTTCTGGAAAATCAGATGTTGAAAAAGCAATACCGCAACCTCGAAAAAAGTATGTGCCAAAAGATGGGCGCTCTGGTGAGCGATCTGAAACTCTGGATAGAGAATTATCCGCCTACGCACCGCCAATGGCAGGACCTGCCCGACAACTCCCGCAAAAACAAGAAACTTAAGCAAGATACGCAGAGAGAATAAGAAATGATGCAAATCTAAAGTTATCGACAATGTTTCTCTCCTGGTCAGTTGCACACGAATCTAAGATGCTCAATACTAAAATCAACGATAGGATTTCCGATGATCGTTTTACGGAACCAACACAAAATCCGGTAAAGGTTTATTCACAGTCTGCCATAGCCATCGCTACTTTATTTGGAGGACCTTTTGCCTCAGCCTGGCTGATAGCTAAAAATTTCCAGGCATTTCAGCGGCCATCACCTGCCAGAATGTCTCTTTGGATAGGGGTGATAATATCTTTGCTAATTATTATCTTTATCTTCTTTACTCCGGAAGCTATCCTAAGCAAAATCCCTAATACAATCCTGCCATTCATTTATTCAGCAGCAGCCTATGTTGTTGTGGAGCGTACGCAGGGTGATGAATTACAGTCACATAAAATGTCCGGCGGCTCTTTTTATTCGAGGTGGCGCGCAGTTGGAATTGGGGCTATCATTATGGTTTTATTTATTTTGGTTATCGGATTGGTGGCTTTCATCAATGGTGATTTCGCTGCAGAGGAGGACGCCGGGTTTGATACTGCTACCTACGACAGAAACCTTGCTATATTTATCGAAAATGATCAGAGGGCACTTGCCATTTTCGAAGCAACCGGCACGGCCACAAACCGCGAAATGGTCAAAGGCCTTTCTGAGGGTATCGGAATATGGTACGACAATACCCATCTGGTGAATAATATGATGGCTATCGAAAACCTGCCTCAGGAGTTCGTCGTTCAAAATAACATCATGATGAAGTATTGTGAACTTCGGATCAAACAATACAATTTATTAATCAAGCGGATAGCGGAGAATAGCAACCGGTGGGATGAGGAGCTGATCCGGCTTGGTCAGGAAATTGAAGGTGTCCTAAAGCAACTTTCTTAGCCGGGATTTATTTAACTCAAAGATATTCGAAGCTGCCATTATCTAATTTTCTCCCTCACAAAAAGTGTGTAAACAATGGGCAGCAGCCCAAATGTTGGCAGGACGAAGATGGCCAGGAACCACGTTAATTGTTGGTTTTTTGCGGCTTTCCATAGACCCATTGCTTTCCAGGCGAGTTCCCAGACGATCAAAAAGATGATGAGCCAAAGTGTGTTCAGATTGCCGGCGCCGATCAGGGGAGGGTAGGGGATAAAGATTACATCGGTGATTTCTGATCGCTTGTTGTAAACGAGTTTGAGGGTGTAGTTTTTCTTTTCAAAGCGGCTGGTGAGATATACGATTTCGTAATCGCGAAAGCGGTCGTATTTGGTGCTTTCGAGGCTTACGAACTTTCCGAGCTCACTTATCTGGTATTGCCACGACTGGCGGAGTTTGTTTTCAAAGTTCGCGTCGGCATGTGCCGGAGCCATGTATTGACGGTTGGCTTGGTAGTCTTCGTTTTTGAGATTTTCCAGAAAGTCTATCGAGCGGTTGATGGTTTCCGTTTCCGTTTGGGCAGAGATGGCTGTGGTTATGAATAGAAAAAGTATTGCAATCAGAAAACGAGCAGGCATAGTGTCAGGCGATTTGTTCGATAAGTTTCTCCATTGAACACCACAAGCGCTCGGATGTTTTTTGCCAACTGAACATTTGTCGCCTTTCGCGTCCTTTTATAATCAAATCCTCGCGCAGGCCAACGTTGGTTGCAATTTGCTGCAAAGCGTCCGTGATAGAGGGTATCGAGAAGGGATCGACCAGCAAAGCGGCGTCGCCGGCAACTTCGGGCATAGAGGTTACGTTGCTGGTTATTACCGGCACATCGCAATAAAAAGATTCGACGATGGGAATGCCAAAGCCTTCGAAATAGCTAACGTAGGTAGTGGCCAGCGCCGATGCCAGCACCTGGTGTAATTCGTCCACACGCAGCCGACCCGAAAAAATTACTTCATCACGCCATTGCATAGCGTTGTATGCATTCTCTATTTCGGAAGTCCACCACTTTTTCTCACCCACAATAAGCAATTTTATATTCTGATTGTCGGTGGTTTTAAAGGCGTCGAAAGCAGGAAACAGCCGCGCCAGATTTTTGCGCGGATGCAGCGATCCGATAAAGAGGAAGTAGGGTGCGCCAGCGGAGTGCTTTTCCCTGGTAGCTTTGCGTGCTGCGTCATCCAGCGGCGTAAACCGCTCGTTGGCGCCGTTGTACACCACATCTATTTTATCCTTATCCACCCCATAAAGTTTCACAGTATCATTTTTGGAATATTCCGAAACAGTAGCGATACGGCGTGCTTTGAAAGCATATTCAGGGAAGTAGTTGCGGTAAAATCGGCGTTCGGCGCGTGGCAAGTCCTGCGGATAATGTTCGAAGTTGAGATCGTGAAAAACATTCATCGACGGCACCTGGGTTTTCAACGACAAATATCCGTCGGGCGAGAAAAACATCTGCGCGTCAATTTTCTTGAGCACCCGCGGCACTGCGTATTCAAACCAAAGATAATACAACAGCGGATGCCGTGCCTGTGGCGGCACTACCAATGGAACTACATTGTCGGCAAAAACGAAAGACGGGTGAAACTTGCGGTCGAACAGGAAGTAGAAAGTATGCTCGGGATGCTGCACGGTGATGCGCCGCAGGTTTTCATAGGTAAACCACCCGATGCCTTCGAGCTTGTCTTTGATCAGTAGCCGTGTGTTTACTGCAATCTTCACTGTTTTATTTTGCGGCAAAGGTAGCGGATTTTCGTTTAAATACGCAGTTGATTTTTGGAATTAACCGAAGAGTCGGGGAGGCGCAGCGTTATTTTGTAAAAGCTGGAAGATCTGTGGCGCAGGGGTATTCTTGTAATCCTGCGCGCCTCCGCTGTTTATTCTTATTCCGGAGTTGTTTCTGAATTTTGGTAATTATTTAGGAGCTTTTCATCAGCTATCCATAGTAAAATTAGCCGCTTACTCAGACCCCCTGTAACTCCTCCGTCAGCCGACGGAGAGAATGCCAGCGCACTGGCCGCTGCTGTGGCTTGTGCGGCTGGTCTCCCTTCCCTTTCAGGGGAAGGGCTGGGGATGGGGTCTGGATGATTTTGAATTAAAAGATGCCACCTAAATAGTTGCGAATTTTGTGTACTTTTAGCAGAAAATTTTAGCTATGGAAATAATTCTGCGGTTCTTACTTTCGGTATTGATCATTTCGGCGTTGCTGCTACTGTTGCCCGGCATCAAAACCACACGTTTCTATTGCGCCATTGTTGCGGCTATTCCCATCACCATCATCAACATGCTAATTTCGCCTGTATTTGCAAGTATCGATGTTGCGATTACAGCATTGGGTTTTGGTTTGCTCATCGTGGTGATGGATGCAGTAATTCTCTGGCTGCTTGGATTACTGTTGCGTGGCTTAAAGGTGGATGGATTTGGATGGGCTTTTGTTTTTGCGCTCATTCTTAGCATCATCATCTATTTTGTAGAGCTGGTGTTTCAGCCTGGTTATTTTGAAGTTATTGCCACCTGATCGGAACACAAAAAAAACGGGATGTCTTTTTTTGACTCCCGTTTTTTTTTGTTATAACCCCTAATCTGTTTATGATTTGTGGTCTGCATTAAATTTCTTCAGCCGGTGTTCGAGATCACCAAATTGGTTGCGGTTGACAAGTGAAACACATGCACGGATGCCTTCATGACGTTCGCTTCCGGTGATGTCGAGGGTGATAGCTGAGATTCCATAATAGAGCATTTCTTCCAACAATTCGGCGCCACTCATGGCGGGATAAGCAAAGGTGAAATAAAATCCGTCAGCGATATCGTTGTCTTCGTCTTTGTCGTAAACGATATAAAAACCGTTGTCGGTGAATAATTTCTTCATTATCTTCGCTTTCTCGCCATATTCCTTCACAACGCTTACGAAGTCTAATTCGCCATTGTTGGCGGCTTTTAGGATTGCGGCCAGCGCATATTGTGCCGAGTGGTTGGTGCCGCTGCTGAGCGAGTATAGCGTGCCGAAGATCAATGCATAACCAACGTTGGTTGATTTGTAGTAGCGCAGCAGATCGGGGGCGGTGGTGTTGAAAAGTTTGTTGGAAAGCACCATCATGCCAATTCTTTCGCCGGCGTAGCTGAAGGCTTTAGAGCTCGAAATCAGCAGTACGAAGTTTTCGGTGTATTTTGCAACGGTAGGTTGGTAGGGTGGTACACCGGGTTTGGAATAATCTTTCCGAAAATCCATCCCAAAGTAAGCCAGGTCTTCTATTATAATAACATTGTATTTGTTGGCCAGTTCGCCGATGATCTGCAGTTCTTTATCTGTAAAGCAAATCCAGGAAGGGTTGTTGGGATTGGAATATAAAATAGAGCAAATTTTGCCTGTTTTAAGATACGATTCGAGCTTATCATGCAGCTTGTCGCCACGGTAATTATAAACGTCAAACGACTCCCATCCCTGACCCATCACGCGGAGCTGCTGCTTGTGCACCGGGAAACCGGGGTCCAAAAACAGCGTTCCCTCACGGTCGGCGTGCATGCGGTTGAGGGTCATAAAAGCAGCAAAACTTCCTTGCATCGAGCCTACTGTGGGCAGGCACCCTTCGGGGCTTACGCTGATGTCCATAAAATTTTTGACAAATTTGGAAATCTCCTCTTTGAGCGGTGCAATACCAAAGATGTCGGGATAGATGGCAGCAACACCTTTGTCGAGGGCAGCTTTTTGCGCCTCCACACCTATTTGTGTGGGCGGCAGTCCGGGTATTCCCATCTCCATTCTTACAAAACGTTCACCGGTAGCTTTTTCGATCTGGTCGATGAGTTTTTTTATTTCACGGATGGAGGCATCGCCAACGGAGGGCAGTCCGCTTTTGCGGATGGTTTCTTTTACAAGCTCATAATTTATGGGCGTATCTTTCATCATTTCACCATTTTAAAACATGAATAATTGTGCTGTTTTCAGGCAAACAAAAGTAGTCAAATAACCGATGGCGGGCAGGTAAGAGCCTGCTTTGCGCCCAGTTGTTATTTTTTGTAAACAAGCAGCTACATCACGGCCTGGCGAATGCGCACAAGTTTGTGCAATAGTTGGTCGAGCAACTCCAGGTGCAACATGTTGGCGCCATCGGAAAGTGCTTGGGCAGGGTTGGGATGCGTTTCGATAAATAGTCCGTCGGCACCTGCTGCAATGCCGGCTTTGGCAATGGTTTCGATGAGGTCGGGGCGACCGCCCGTTACGCCTTCGTGCTGGTTGGGCTGCTGCAGCGAATGGGTACAGTCGAGCACCACCGGCACCTGGTTTTTCTTCATCTCCGGAATGCTTCGGAAATCGACAATCAAATCCTGATAGCCAAACATGCTTCCGCGTTCGGTGAGCATTACCTTTTCGTTGCCGGCTTCGCGTACTTTTTCCACAGCATAACGCATACTGCCAGCCGAGAGAAATTGTCCTTTTTTAATATTAATAACCCGCTGCGTTTTTGCCGCTGCCACCAGCAAGTCAGTCTGGCGACACAAAAAAGCAGGAATTTGCAAAATGTCCACATATTCGGCAGCCATCTCAGCTTCGGCAACTGAATGAATATCCGTTACTACCGGCACCTGGTATTGTTTGCGGATGTCGGAAAGAATCTGCAACGCAGCCTCATCGCCAATCCCTGTAAAGCTATCGGATCGGGAGCGGTTGGCCTTGCGATACGATGCCTTAAAAATATAAGGAATGCCCAGCCGGTCAGTGATTTGGATTATTTTCTCAGCAATGGCATAAGGCATTTCATGATTTTCGATGACGCAAGGGCCGGCCATCAAAAAGAAATTGCCTGTGGTAAGATGTTTTATTTGTGGAATCTGATCGAGGGTCATCATGATTATTTTAAAAAAATTATCTGGCAAAATTACTTTTTTTGAATGGGTGCGCTTCTGTGCTTAGGACGTGCTCATCCAGGAAGCTATTGTATTCGTCGCTAAAGGTAAGATAGAGATATTTGAGGGTTTCGGCAAAGAAGAAGGTGGGCAGCTCGTCGCTGCGTTCTTTGGTTTTCACGTTGGCTATGGAAGTGTAGGCCACGCCGTATTTGCAATGCTTGAGCAAATCTTCAAAAATGGTGACGTTCATCTGCAAGTATTTTTCGTTTTGAGTATAATAATAAAGGTAATACGCCGATTCAGCGATCTCAGGATTCAGGTCGTAAGAGGGGTGCGTGATGCTGTCGGCGCCATAGTCGTAAACCATTGGCTCCAAGCCGTTTTTATTCCAAAGCCAAAACCACGAATCCTGAAAGTCGGCAGCCTTTTCTGTTTTTTGGCTTAAAGCCAAAACAGCCGGAAAGTAAGCGTCGTAAAGCGTTACCACGCGATTGATGATTTCACCGCTGTTCATGTCGGCTTGGCCGTACCACAGCCTTCCGTTCATCTGTTCCGTCAGGTGTTTTTCAATAGCTCCCAGGCTTTGTTGCCACATCAGCTCCAGCTCCTCGTCGCCAAACAGGAGCCATCCTTTACACAGATACTCGTAGTAGCTGTCGATGCAGCAACCGATGTGGCTGCGCGTATCCGTCCAGTTGCCGCTAACGATATTGATGCGCTCGCCGATGAGGCCAAGGGGCGAGCGGCGGCTAAAAATTGCCATCGAAGCAGCCTTTGCTTTTTGATAATAAACGGGATTGCCGGTGTAGTGGCTGAGCATGCCCATTTCGATGATATAGCTTCCGGCTTCGGCCACATTTACTTCATCGCCTTTTACGGCGCCGGTTTTCAGGTTTACCCAATAATAAGGTATGCCGGTGGGCGAATCGAAGGCGGGCAACATGCGGTTGCCAAAGTCGATGGCTTTGGCAAGCAGCGCTGTATCGCCGGTAAAATCGTACATGGTGAGCAATCCGCCCAGGATGCGGATGTTTACTTCAAAAGTTTTCACAAAAATATCTTTATCAAAATCCACTTCCTCTTTCACGTATTTTTCCACCTCTGCGGCCTGCTCCTCCAGATGCATCACCTTCATGGTGCTGTAGGCGTCGATGGGGGAGATGTGCAGCGAATGCTCGTACCAGTCGGAATAGCTGCGCGAGATGGGCAGGAGCATATCGTGCGGCCAGGCGTAGGTTTTATAGTCGTTCCAGGCGCGCACAAACTCCGCCTTCACCTGTTGGGCCAATGCAGGATTTTGTGCAGGTACTATTTTGATGGAGAGAAATCCGATGAGTGTGAGCAGAAGGAGCTTTTGAAAAAAGGCTTTTGAAAAGGTGTAGTTTATTGTCATATTAAATTTTTTAATTCCGGTAAACTATTTAGGTTTTCTTATCGAAGTTTCAGTATCGAAATGACAAGGGTTTTGGAGTGTGGGGGTTGTTGGCGGCTTTGCCGCCAACAACCTCCACCAAATAACCGTAACTGACTGTCATTCCGAACGTAGTGAGGAATCTACTTCAAGGTATTTCGTTTCTATTATTTTTACTGGACATCAATTTTTATTAATAAAGATAAGGTTTTCATTCTTTGCTGTGGATGTCGATGGTTTCGGGTTGATCGGGGATTTCAAATTTAAACACGTCGTTGCGGGCATAGTGTCCGATGACATCAAAATCCATTTTTGCTTTTATAATTTCTTCTTCGTTGAGATTGGCAAACAAAATTCCTTCCTGATCCCACAATGGCCCGGCAAGAATTTCGCCGGCGGGAGAAACGATGACGCTGCCGCCGCGACACATCACATCCGCTGACTCATCAAGTAGCGGGAGCAGGTCGGCAGGATAATCATCCTTTCTGACAAATTGATTGCAGCCAAGCACAAAACAGCGCCCTTCCAAAGCGATGTGCTGCAGCGTGCTTTGCCATTGTGGACGCGCGTCGGCAGTTGGAGCAAGGTATATTTCGACGCCCTTGCGATACATGGCCATTCGCGCAAGCGGCATATAGTTTTCCCAACAAATCAATCCACCTATAATTCCACTATCGGTGCGCAGCGTTGAAAGCGTGCTGCCATCGCCTTCACCCCAAATGAGGCGCTCTGTGCCGGTGGGTTTCAGTTTGCGGTGCTTTGCTACCAGCTCGCCTGTAGCCGAAAAATACAACATCGTGCAATAGAGTGTGCCGCTTGTGCTGTCCTTTTCTGTTACGCCCAAAACAGTGATGGCGCGGGCTTTGCGCGCAGCTTCCGAAATTCTGCTGATGGCCGTGCCCGTGGTTTCCAGGCTATTTTGCCAATAGCGCTGCCATAAGTTTTTTCCTTCGTCGCTGCGGCGGCCTACTTCCGCTCCAAAGGTTAGTCCGCGCGGGTAACAAGGGATAAACGATTCGGGAAACAGGATCAAATCCGGATGCTTGCGCGAACATTCGGCCAGAAGCGCGCATACTTTTTCGATAGACCTATCCAGATCGAACAACACCGGGGTGGCCTGCACTACGGCAACTTTTACAGATTTTTTCATTTCTTGTGAGCTAAGCTGAAAATGAATGATGGCCAAAAGTAGTTTTTTATCTTTTCTAAGAATACCTGCTCACCGATTTTTCCATCAATCAAAACTGTCGTCATAGGATTGTTGTAATTTAGCTGCCTGAAAATCGTCCCAATATTTTGGCTACAGCCACTTTTTGTTTTAAAAAAAAAGATATGAATCCCGACTCACTGCTTTACGAACTTCTTCTACTCTTCACCTCAGCGCTGGCGGTGGTGCTGTTTATCTCTACCTTTATTTCTACGCTCCGTATCGACCATTGGACGGTGCGCATCTTCGACTACCCGCGTATCCAGATCAGTTTTTTGCTCGGTTTGGTATTGGTGGCGGTTATTTTGTTTTACGATTTCAGCGCCTGGTGGCAATTTTTGGTAATAGCCGGACTGGTGGCTGCCGTCATTTTTCAGGCTACTAAAATTTTTCCTTACACGCGCCTCGCCAAAAAAGAGGTGCTAAGCCATAAAAATTCCGATAAGCAGGATGTGGTCGCCATCATGGTGAGCAATGTATTAAAATCCAATCGCAATACACAGGCACTCATTGATCTGGTACAGCAGCGCCAGCCCGATCTGTTGCTTACCCTCGAAACCGATAAGTGGTGGCAGCAGCAGCTCGATGTAATCGAAAAAGATTATCCCTTTAATAAAAAAGTTCCGCTCGACAATCGCTACGGGATGCATCTGTATTCCCGGCTCGAACTCGACAAAGTACAGGTTGATTATCTGGTTCAGGACGATATCCCTTCGATAGAGGCAACTGTAACTTTGCGCAACCGGCGGCGCATAAAAATTCATTGCGTGCACCCGCGGCCACCAAGTCCCACCGAGGCCGATACTTCCGCCCCACGCGATGCTGAATTGCTGCTGATTGGGCGCCGGCTAAAACCCGATCACGAGCCGACATTGATCTTTGGCGACCTCAACGATGTGGCCTGGTCGGATACCACACGACTTTTTCAAAAAATTAGTGGCATGGCCGATCCCCGAAAAGGCCGTGGCTTTTTCAATACTTTTAGTGCCAAACACTGGTTTCTGCGCTGGCCGCTCGACCACCTCTTTCATACCACCGATTTTAAAGTGGTTTCGTTGGAACGCTTGCCTTCGATAGGCTCCGACCATTTCCCGATGCTAATCACGCTGTGTTTTGTGCCCGACGGACGCTCTCAGCAGCAAACCCCCGCCGCTGATGCGGATGACCATCAACGCGCCAACGATAAAATTAAAGAAGGAAAATGAAATCTTTGGATATAAAGGATTACCAGCATTTTCTGAAGCCCTACCAAAACTGCACGTTGTGCCCGCGCCAATGTAACGTCGATCGGCTGGCGGGAGCTGCCGGCTGGTGTCGCAGCGATGCAGGTTTTAATATTGCCTCCATCTGCATCCACCAGGGTGAAGAACCCGTGATAGGCGGCGAAGCTGGTATCTGCAACGTCTTTTTCGATCATTGTAATTTACAATGCGTTTTTTGTCAAAATGATCAGATCAGCAACAACCAGTTAAAACACGCCACGCGATATAATTCCCTGAAGGCGGTGGTGGATGATATTATAAAATGTCTGGATCAGGGTTGTAAAAGTGTTGGCTTTGTTTCGCCAACGCATTACGTGCCGCACGTTAAGATGATTGTTGCCGCACTGAATGAGCTAGGTAGAAATCCCACGATTGTTTATAATACCAATGCGTATGATTGCGTAGAAACATTGCGCAGGCTGGAGGATTTGGTGGATGTTTATCTTCCCGATCTGAAATATATGGATGCAGCGCTGGCCAACCGATATTCGCGGGCAAAAGATTATCCCGAAGTTGCCGCCCTGGCCATTCGTGAGATGTATCGACAAAAAGGGTCGTCACTTATTACCAATGAAGCTGATGTGGCCTTGCGCGGCATATTGGTGCGGCATCTGGTGCTGCCCGGTCAGGTCGAAAACAGCCTGGCTGTGTTGCGCTTTCTTGCCGAAGAAATCTCTACCTCCATTCACATTTCGCTAATGTCGCAGTACGCGCCCACGCGGGCGGTGCAGCATTATGCCGGACTCAACCGTAGCATAACACAGCAGGAGTATCAGCAGGTTCTTGCAGCCTTCGATACGCTGGGCTTTCGCAATGGATTTATCCAGGAATTGGAGAGTGGGGGCAGCTACAACCCCGACTTCGATAGGGAGCATCCTTTTGAGGGGAGATAACAAAAGCGCTGAGCACCGCAGCCCTTACTTCAATATTCAAAATCAGATATTCATTTTTTGTAACTGTTTCGCTGCTTTTCATCAATATCAAATGAGACAGCCCCAGCACCGACGCACTAGCCGCTGCTATGGATGACTTCGCGCGGAATTTCGCGAAAGGGTATTTCTGTCTTTCCTTTTTCTGAAGCGAAGGCTCCGCCCCGGCTGCGACTTTCTACCATCAGCCGGCAGGCTGACAGAGAAAAAAGACCTCATCCCCCAACCCTCCCGATAATCGGGACAGGCATTCTCCTGCCGGAGAAAGGGAGTGCCGACGAACAAGCCGCTGCTATCGAGGACTTCGGACGGAGAGATAAAAACCTTATTTCCAATCAATTAACCTTAGTAGAAAAATTCGACATCTTGCAATAACCTTATTACCTTATCAAATTCGGACAATAAGATAATAAGGTTGGATAGTTGTTTTTAAATCATATTCTCTACTAAGGTTATAGAAAATAGGATAAGGTTTTTATTGTTAAAGACCCCATCCCTGCCTGCCTGCAAGGCAGGGATGGGGCATGATGAAGTTGGAGTTCATTACCACTAAATAGTGTCTGTCTTTAGACTAAGGTTTATTGAGGAAATCCATAGCCCAGGCATTCATGCCTGGGTTTATAATGAAGGGTTGTCAACAACCCGCCCCTCGCTGGGATTGCCTTAGGCAATCCCAGCGAGGGGCGGGGGAGACAAATAACAAATCAATTATTCCCAGGCATAAATGCCTGAGCTACAAAAAGTGTGACTTTATGGACAAACAC
>SABY01000075.1 GCA_009928785.1 Clostridia bacterium
AATCCCAGCGAGGGGCGGAAGAGACATTTTTCATATCGATTGTTACCAGACATAAATGACTGGGCTACAAAAAGTGGGACTTTATGGACAAACACTAAGTAGTGATTTACTGAAGGTAACCAGCTACTCGCCAGGCGTCAGGCGTGATTCGTCCCGCGCACCAAAATATTTTTGCGAAAGCAACAACATGCGTGCGATACGTTCGGCGGCGTCTTCTAAAAGTATAGCAGCATCGCTGATGGCTTCTGAGAGTGGCATGGGTCGGTCGGTAATGGAGAAAATGGCATCGAAACCCTTTTGATAAAGTTCCTGATAATCGTCGCCCAAAGTACCTGCCAGCGAAATTACCGGCTTGTTGTATTTTTTGGCCACCTGAGCTACACCAAAAGGCGTTTTTCCGTATTGGGTCTGCGCATCGGTTTTGCCTTCGCCGGTAATCACCAGATCAGCCTTTTTTATTTTTTCGTCCAGCCTCACAAGCTGGCGCACCACCTCAAATCCGGGCTGCATCTGCGCTCCGGCAAAGGCAATTAGTCCGGCGCCGAGTCCGCCTGCTGCCCCGGCACCTGCCTGGTCGGCGATATTTTTACCAAAGGTCTTTTGCAGGATATTTCCAAAATGAATTAGATTATTTTCGAGAATAGCAACCTGTGATGGCGAAGCGCCTTTTTGAGGCCCGTAAATCCGCGCAGCGTCAGCCAGTGGCGTGGTAACGTCGGCGGCAATGATGATTTCACATTTTGACAGACCGGGATGGACATTGCTCATGCGGATGTGTGCAAGTTCACCGAGCGATCCGCCGCCCGGGGCAAGCGGCTTGCCTTGTTTGTCAGTAAAAATAACGCCCAGCGCCCTGGCCATACCGGTTCCACCGTCGTTGGTGGCGCTCCCGCCAATGCCGATGATCATCCGCCGGCAGCCCATTTCCAGTGCTTTCAGCATCAGTTGCCCGGTACCATAGGTGGAAGTTTCAAGGGGCGACAACTCCTCAGGTTTTAATAGCTCAATGCCGGATGCAGCCGCCATTTCTATCACTGCAGTGGTGCCGTCGCCCAGGATGCCAAAAAATGAATCGACCGGGCGAAGCAATGGATCCTGCACCTGCACACGCACCAATCGTCCGCCGGTAGCATCTGCCAGTGATTGCACTGTGCCTTCGCCGCCATCGGCTAAAGGGCAAAGTTCGGCAGGGTCATCAGGAAATACTTTGTGCCAGCCGGCAGCAATGCTATGCGCTACCTGCTTTGCGGTGAGTGAATTTTTGAATGAATCGGGGGCAATGAGAATGTGCATGGATTTTACTTTTTAATGCGGAGTTCTTAGACAAAAAAATGGCCAACATAACGAAATGACAAAACCATTTCATAGCCCTAAAGTTGGGGTACTAATCCTCCCATTCCGCCAAAAAAAGATTGGTATCGTAGGTTCCGCCGTTGTTTCTGTTGGACGAAAACACCAGATATTTCCCGTTATTAGAGAAAACCGGGAAAGCATCAAATACGCCGTCGTAGGTAATTTGTTTCAACCCGGTGCCATCGGTGTTTATCATGTAAAGATTAAATTTAAATCCTTTTTCGCCGGCATGATTGGAAGAGAAAATAATCTTATCGCCCGAAGGATGAAAAAACGGGCTCCAGTTGGCTTTTCCCAAATGGGTGACTTGCCGCAAATTGGTGCCATCGGCATCACAAACAAAAAGTTCCATTTCGGTGGGCATCACCAGTCCCTGCGCAAGCAGCTCTTTGTAGCGAGCTATCTCTTCGGGGCTTTGTGGCCGGGAGGCTCTGAACACAAGTTGCTTGCCGTCGGGGGAGAAGAATGCGCCGCCATCGTAACCCAATGCATCCGTTATCTGTCGCACGTTGGTGCCGTCGATATCCATGGTATAAAGCTCCAGGTCGCCGGAGCGCATTGAGGTGAAAACGATTTTGTCGCCTTTGGGCGAAACAGTAGCTTCGGCATCATAACCGGGGGTATCGGTGAGTTTTTTGATCATCCTGCCCTGTGCGTCGGCTTCATAAATATCGTACGAATCATAAACCGGCCACACATAGTTGCCGTCGATCTCACGCGGCGGCTTATGCGGACAAGCGGCGTCGTGTTCGTGCGTGGAAGCATACAGAATGGTGCTGTCGCCGGGCATAAAGTACGAGCAGGTGGTGCGCCCCTGCCCAGTGCTTACGCGCAGTGGCGCATTTTGCTGCATATTGCCACCAGCAATGGTGGTAATGAATATTTGGTCGCATTCGGCATCCCACGCCTTGTTGGTTGCCTGAAAAATCAGCCGGCTGTCGTCGAAACTCCAATAGGCTTCGGCATTGTCGCCACCAAAGGTGAGCTGCCTGATGTTTTTAAAATGGGTTTCCTGGGGATATTTAATTGTCCCCTGGTCGCCCTTATTATCGCTTTGGGCTAATACCGGCAACTGAATTATTGCCAGCAAAATAATCATTTGAAAATATATTTTCATAGTATTTAAATTTCTAAAATGTTTTAAAATGGGAAAACGTAACCTTTTCAAAAAAGTTCAACTCAGGGAAAGTCACGATGAAAATGGCCACCAAATATCATTTCGCACATCAAACCATATCAATTTTTTTACCCTCAATAGAAAATCTGTACCGCCTGAGGTGTCTGATATTATGGTATGATTTTCAAAATCAAAAACATAAATGGTATCGGCGGATTTATCGCATCAGTGTTACACTGCCATTAAGGGTGCGCCTGGAAAGGCCTTCGAGGGTGATTTCATAAATATCACAAACATAAAAATACACGCCTTCGTCGCAAGGTTGATGGCTGTTCTGGTTTCGGCCATCCCACATTATTTGCGGATCCTGGGTCTGAAACACGATACGACCCCATCGGTTAAAGATGGTCATATCAACTTTGTCGATTGATGAGTAGCCCGGCAATGGCTGGAAATATTGATTGTAAGGATCATCGTTGGGCGTAAAAACATTGGGTAGCTTGTAATTGGAACAACTGTCGCTGCTTACGCAAATCTTTGTGCTTCGCTCGCTTGTATTACCCGTCGAATCAGTTGCCGACACCTGGTAGCATCCATTGATCGATGGCAGGTTGCGGTGGGTATAATTCAACAGGTAAGGGTCAGTAATACTGTCGATGAGCTGTGGGGTTTCGTTAGCGAAAGCGGAAAAATAAATATAATAGGCGGCGACGTCCGCAGGGCAGTCGGGCGGATTGACCCACGAAAGTGTGTTCTCGATAAGTTCGCAGTCGATGCCCACGCTTAACAGAGGCGGGCAGGGCGGAACGTTGTCCGCCGGAACTCCCGAAGAGATTTGAGAGAAATTGATGATAGGCGTAACAAATCCGGGCAGAGAATAATCGCCGGTGCTGCGGACAAAATAACTATACGTTTCCCCATTAATCAAATCAATGTCCTGATAAAAAGTACTGACAGAAGCTGCTATAGAATCGTATTTCTGACTCAAATCATTGTAACGGAAAATGGTGTAGTAATCGTTTTGCCAGGGCACGTCGCGGTTCCACGAAAGATTCAAAGCTCTGTCGGTTGGTGTAATTGATAGAAACATACTTGTAGCCGACTGCGAGGCACCCATGAAATCATTCGCCAGTGCCAGGCTGTACATGTCTATTCGGTAGGTATAGGTCAGTTCTTGTGTGTTAAGATTTGTATCCAGGAAAGTGGTATCATCGATTCCCTGCAATTCAGTTGTAGCTAAAAATTCCGGATTCTGATCGGAAGCTCTGTTGACGACATATTTATAAGGTGGCGGAAATAAAAGGGTATCGTGTTCCACAGGCTTGCTCCATGCTACAAACATTTTACCTGCATCAACCGATGTTTCCATCACCGAAACGTTGGTAACCACAGGCACATCGCGCACCAGCGAAGCACAAACCTCCTCGGAGGCATAGCTTAGGCTGCCGTCGGCAAACCAGGCCACCACCATATAACAGTAGTCGGTGCCTTGCAACAAACCTGCGCCATCATTATTATCCACGAAAGTGGTATCGGTAATATTTTCGGTAGTGGCAATGCGCTGATAGCCGGTGTAGACCGGAACTCCGGTTTCGCAATAGCCCGGTTGATAGCCAAAAAATCCGGTACGTCGGTACAAATGATAGCCAATAGTACGCGAGCAGGGCGCCTGGCTCCAGCTAAGATGAATGGTGCCGGCTACAGGCGAAGTTGCCAGGTTTTTGGGCGGCGGTGCAATTACGCGAATGCTCATCGTTTTGATGTCGGTGAGTTGCGGGAAGTTTAGCGTGTCGCGGGCGATAAATACCACCTGATAGGGCTGCAGTTGCACATGGGCGCAGGTGGCGTTCCAGGTAAAGGTTGACGATACCGACAAGTGGCCTATGGCAGCGGGAAAAGTCGCCGGACTTTCATTCACTTCAAAAGGGCCGCCCAGGGCGCGTAGAGTCAGGTCTTCGGTTGGTTTTGCGTTGGGATCTGTGGCTGTAACTTCAAACGACAAGGTGTCGCCAGCGCGAATGCATGTATCCTGCAAAGCTCCGATCTGTGGTGATTCGTTATCGCAAGCCAAAATGGTAATTTGCATGTCGCGGGTTACGTAGCCAATCCGCACACCGCTGCGCCATTCCTCGATATGAAAAGCAATGTTGTATTCGCCCTGCAGCAATGGCTTGTCCCAAAGGATGGTGCCTGTAACCGGATTAATATCGAAAGTAGTGGGCACACTGTTTTCGACCTGATTGGGCAATACGTAACCGGGAATGGGCAGGCCAAAGGCGCCACGGCAGTTCACCAACTGGTAAGAAAGGCTGTCGCCATCGATGTCGTAAGCGCCGGGATTGTGCAGATATAAAGAGTTGACGCAGCCATTGTCGATGGGCGGCGAGAGAAGTTCGACCGAGTTGTTTGGACCCAGAAAGGGATTGATCACCAGCTCGGTGTAAATGAAAAAAGGAACGTTTACAGAATTTGGAATATTCAGAACGCCATAATTGCGGTTGGGGTCTTCCACCCAAATAACGTAGGTTCCTTGTCCGGGGAAAGTGTGCACAGCTCCGGCGTATTCGTTGCGGCGGATGTTGTTGGGCAGGTCTTGTCGAAAGGTTCGTGGTACGATTTGCGCAGTGCCGTCGCCCCAGTTTATTTTCAGCTCCGGTCGGTCGGCCGGGCTTGGCGTGTAAGTATAGGTGATGATGGTAAATTCGTATTTTAATGCGGAGATGGCTTTGTAGGTAATTTCGCCGGCACGCTGGTGGGTGGCATAAGCGGCGGTAAAAATAAAAACCAGAAAGACTAAAAGCGTAAATTTTCTCATCAATAACCTACATTTTTACAAAAAAGATGCTTTAAAAATTCGACTGCAAAGTATCTAATTTTTTTATCACAACAGAATTTTATAACGATTTTTTTTAAAATTTTGATACAAACATCAGCAGGTAGAAATGTTTGGCTAATTTTGTTGGTTCCAAAAAACGCTATTTTACTCGATGTACACGGAGGACGAACGCAAAGAAATAACCCATCGGTATCGGATTCTTTTACGGGAATGGAAAAACCGACACAGCAAAGAGGAAGCCCTGCTGGTGCGCAAGGCCTTCGATTTTGCTGTATCAGCACATGATGGCATGCGCAGGCGTACCAAAGAGCCTTACATCTATCATCCACTGGAGGTTGCTACCATTTGCGCCAAAGATATGCGCCTCGACGGCACTTCCATCATTTGCGCGCTGATGCACGATATTGTGGAGGATACTGGTACCACCATCGAAGAAATAGAGGAGATGTTCAATCCGCGTATTGCGATGATTATTGGCGGACTTACCAAGATCAAGGGCATTCTCGACGACGGAAAGCGCAGCATCCAGGCCGAATATTTCAAGCACATGATTATTGCCCTGGCCGAAGATATGCGCGTGATTCTGATAAAACTCGCCGACCGGCTGCACAACATGCGCACCCTCGACGCCATGCCGCGCGACAAGCAACTCAAAATTGCCAGCGAAACCCTTACCCTCATTGCTCCGCTGGCCTATCGCATCGGCTTGTACAACATCAAAACAGAACTCGAAGACCTTTCGCTGAAATATACAGAGCCGGAGGTGTATCATCACCTGCAGGCGCAGCTCGAAGAAACCCGCATCGACCGCGACAAACTGATCAACCGGTTTATTTATCCCATCAAAAACCTGCTTTCCAAGCACGACATCAACCACCTAATACACGTGCGGATGAAGTCGATCTACTCGATATGGCAGAAGATGCAAAACCAAAATATCGGTTTTGAAGATGTTTACGACGTCTTTGCCATTCGCATCATTTTGGATTCGCCGCCGGAAACCGAGCGCCTGGATTGCTGGAAGGTTTACTCGCTCATCACCGAAATTTACAAGCCCAAGCACGACCGTATCCGCGACTGGATTTCGATACCCAAAGCCAATGGCTACGAAGCGTTGCATACCACAGTGATGAGCCATCTTGGAAAATGGGTGGAAATACAGATTCGCTCGCAGCGCATGCACGAAATTGCTGAAACAGGATACGCTTCGCATCATTTTTATAAAAATGGAAACAGCGACGAAAACAACGTCATAGAGCGATGGCTGACAAAGATAAGGGAGCAGTTTCAAAATCCAGAAAACGATGCACTCGATTTTCTCGACGACTTTAAGCTGGACTTGTACAGCGAAGAAATCTACACTTTTACACCCAAAGGCGACATGGTGAAACTTCCTGTGGGTGCCACAGCGCTCGATTTTGCCTACAACATCCACACTGAAATAGGAAAGAATAGCCTTGGAGCTAAGGTTAATCTGGCACTGGTGCCGCTGAAACATGTGCTCAAAAGCGGTGATCAGGTGGAGATTATCACCAGCAAAAAACAACGCCCCCAAACCGAATGGCTCGACTTTGTGGTGACGGCGCGCGCTAAAAATTACATCAAAGAGGAGCTGAAAGAAGACAAGAAAAAATATTATGCCATCGGCCTGCGAAAACTGCGAAAACTCTTCGAGGAGATCGAGATAGAACCCAATAAGCAGAGCATCCGGCAATTCCAGGAATTTATAGGCAAAAGCAGCCTGATTGATCTGTACTTTGATGTAGCCAAAGACAAGATCGGTATAAAAGAACTAAAGATGTGCTGCCAAAAATCGCAGCGCAGCCAATGGTACAACGCACTGAACCCTTTCAGCCGCAGCCGCACGGAAACCAAACCCGACGACGAGAATATCGGGATTATTATCCGCAACAAACCCGAGGAGGTGCTGCTGAGCGAAAATACTGACCTTAAATACAAAAGAGCCACATGTTGCAACCCTATTCCCGGCGACGATATCATCGGATTAATCAATCCCAAGAAACCCATGATGATACACCGGGTGAGTTGCAAAGTGGCACAGGAAACCATGGCACGGTTTGGCAACAGAATAGTAAAAGCCAAGTGGAACGACCAGGAAACCATCCTTTTTTTGGCAGGCATCGAATTTAAAAGCATCGACAAAATGGGTTTTATTTTTCAGATTTCCGATATCATCTCCAACCGGCACAAGATTAAAATAAGAAGCTTTAATCTGCAAAGCTCCAACGAAGTTTCCGAAGGAGTGATAATGCTTTATGTGAACGACACCCGGCAGCTTAATGATTTGATTGCCGATCTGAAAAAAATAAAAGCCATCAAGAAAATCAGCCGGCTCAACCCATCCTAAGTCCTAAGAATTTTTTTTTAGCACCCTCCAGCCACATTCCGAAATTTCTATTTTTGCACAAACTTTATTTTTATTTATACTAAATAATAACGGAAATAAATTATTTTTGTGGCAAAATCAGAGGCAATGAACGATAATCAAGAAACTTACGGAGCAGTAGAGGCTATCTTTACCGAATATCTCGAAAGCAAAGGGCACCGGAAAACTCCAGAGCGTTACAGCATCCTGGAAGAGATTTACAAAACGGAAGGTCATTTCGACATTGAGTCGTTGTACATCCGGATGAAAAATAATAAATACCGCGTGAGCCGTGCAACGCTTTACAACACCATCGAGCTACTGCTGGATACCCATCTGGTGACCAAACATCAGTTTGGCAACAATTGCGCGCAATTTGAACGCACCTACAAATTCAAAAAACACGATCATTTTATCTGTCTCGACAACAACGAGGTGATTGAATTTTATGATGAGCGCATCCAGGAAATCAGAGCTCAGGTGGAAAAGGAACTGGGCGTAAAAATTACCCATCATTCACTTACCTTTTATGGCCATTGCAACGGCCATTCCGTAAAAAGCATGAAGCTGCCGGGACGTAAGAAAATTACCGCATAGTCTCGTTCGGTTTAGGTTTAAATTTGTTATGCAAAGTTGATTGATTACTTTTGTAAAAAAATCGGCTTTGCATAATTTATTTAATACAAAAACAAAAAAACATGAAAGTTGACGTACTGCTTGGGTTGCAATGGGGCGACGAAGGCAAAGGAAAAATTGTGGATGTGTTGGCACCCCAATATGATATTATTGCACGGTTTCAGGGCGGCCCCAACGCCGGCCATACCATCGAGTTCGACGGGCTTAAATTTGTCCTGCATACCATCCCCTCCGGGATATTTGACCAATCGCGGCAAAACATCATCGGCAACGGCGTCATCATCGATCCTTATGTTTTTAGTAAAGAGGTGGCACAGCTCCGGAGCAAAAACATCAATCCGCAGCATAACCTGCTCATCTCCAAAAAGGCGCATCTGATATTGCCATCGCACCGGCTGCTGGATGCGGTGTATGAAGAGGCGATGGGGAAAAATCGCATTGGCTCAACACTCAAAGGCATTGGGCCAGCCTATACCGACAAAACTGCCCGACAGGGAATCCGCGTCGGCGAAATTCATAAGAGTGATTTCAACGCACATTATCAGTCGCTTAAAGAAAAACATCAGCGCATTATCGATTCGTACCATGCCGAGGTGGCCAATATAAAAATTGACGGACTTGATATCGAAAGCTACGAAGCGCAATGGCTCGAAGCTGTAGAATTACTAAAAACTTACCACCAAACCGACAGTGAGCACTTTATCAACAGCAGCCTGCGCGCCGGCAAACGCATACTTGCCGAAGGTGCCCAGGGCACGCTGCTCGACATCGAATTTGGCGCCTATCCTTTCGTTACCTCCTCCAACACTATCGCGGCCGGCGTTTGTTCAGGGCTGGGCATTGCTCCTTCTAAAGTGGGGCGGGTGTATGGTATTTTTAAGGCTTACTGTACGCGCGTGGGCAGCGGCCCATTCCCTACCGAGCTGCACGACAAAGAAGGCCTGCTGATGCGTGACCGCGGAAACGAGTACGGCTCCACCACCGGACGCCCTCGCCGCTGCGGTTGGCTCGATCTCACCGCGCTCAAATATGCCATCATGCTCAACGGCGTCACCGATCTTGTAATGACCAAAGGCGACGTGCTCGATGCTTTTGATGAACTGAAGGTGGCGATGCGCTATAAATTGAATGACGAAATTATCGACCATGTCCCTTTTGAAGCAGACCAGGTAGTGCCGGTTTATGAAACAGTGAAAGGCTGGAACCAACCGCTCGATAAGGTAACTTCGCCAGAAAAATTCCCGGAGGCTTTCGCAAATTACATTGGTTTTATCGAATCCCAAACACAAACTCCCATCAGTATTATTTCGGTAGGACCCGACCGCCGGCAAACCATCACCCTTTAGACGATTGACGATTTATGAATGCCGGCTATGATTTTTGTTTTTAGAAGTTAGATGGTAGAAGTTAGATGGTAGAGGTTAGATGGTAGAGGTTAGATGGTAGAGGTTAGATGGTAGAGGTTAGATGGTAGAGGTTAGATGGTGGAGGTTAGATGGTAGAGGTTAGATGGTGGAGGTAAGATGGTGGAAGCTAGATGGTGGAGGTTAGATGGTGGAGGTTAGATGGTGGAAGCTGGATGGAGGAAGTTGGATGGTGGAGGTTGGATGGTGGACGGTAGAGGTTTGGACGAGGTTGTACCTCGTCCACTTTATTTTTACAGGCTTTGCCTGTTGTCGAAATGAAATAATGTGATAAAAAAAGCCGGCAAAGATTATAGTCCAAGGTAACAACAAACAACGAACAACAGTCCACAGCCGGCAGTCAGCAGACGGGGAAACACCAAACACCAAACAACGATTAACGAACAACGATTAACGATTAACGAACAACAAACAACGAACAACAAACAACGAACAACAAACAACGAACAACTACTTTTCGTAAAAGTGCATTTCGCAAATATAATCCCAAACGTGCGGAGGCAGCATATAGCGGACATCTTTGCCGGCGGCGATAGCCTGCCGGATAAAGCTTGACGAAATGTCGAGCAACGGCGCATCAAAATAACGGATAGCAGGATGGCTGGCAAACTCCCCTTTTGCGAAGCCCGGTCGGTTATAGATGTATATTTTGTAAAATTCCAGAAGAACGCGGTAATTTTTCCATCGCGTGAGCGAACCCAAAATGTCGGTGCCGGCAATAAGAACAAATTCATATTCGGGATAGCGCTCGCTAAGCCAGGTCAGGGTGTCGATGGTAAAACTGGGGCGTGGCATTTTAAACTCGATGTCGGTAACACCCAGTGTGGGGTTGTCGTCGATGGCAGTTTTGAGCAGCATCAGCCGGTGATGGTCGGCCAGAAGCTGCCGCTTGTCTTTAAGCGGGTTTTCGGGCGACACAACAAACCATACTTTGTCCAGATCGGTGAACTGGTGCATGTATCCCGCCACGATCATGTGACCTATGTGCACCGGATTGAAAGAGCCGAATAGTAATCCTATTTTTATCTTCATCACTGTGAGCTATTGTACAGGTTTTTTGATGTTTTAAAAATCCTAAAAAAATACTTTTCGTTTCATCAGTGGCGTTTCTTTACTACTGTGCTACCCTTAATATTTAACTTTTAAAAACATAAACATCATGAATCGTAAAACGGTAAATCAGCTTCTCGAACAACTCTACGAGCGATTTTCGTGGGAAGAGATTAACAAAAACAGCAAAATAAAACAACTCAAAGACAAACTTTTCGACATCAAACTCAAAACCATCAACGGTGGCAAAGTGTGGGTTGAAAACACAGATGAGATTTCGAAGATGTTGCTTTAATCTTTTGCTGACATCCAACGCTATTTTTCCGTCTGGCTTTTCAATAATTGTTTGATCCGCCGCATAGTTAGCCAGTGTCCCGCCAGCATTACATCATTTCCGTTAACGAAAATTTCCGTTTTGCCCAGCGCCAGTTTTGTCCATTCTCTCCCTTTCTTATTCACCCTATTTTCAGTTTTGGGTTTGTCGGTTCCAAGTGCACCTACAACCATTGCCACCAGCGAATCAACTTCGGCCAACGATTTTACCCTGACCAGCAGCGCGGTTCGCAAAAGCCATAAAAATACGCCAGCCATCACCACTATATTAAGCACCAGCATCCAAAGATTGCTCAGGGTTAGAATAGCTGTGTTAAGATCCACGCCATGCTGCCGCATGTAAATGTTGGCAATAGCAAAATCCAAAAACACAATTACCCCGGCGCAAATCAGCAGTGTGTCGATAAATGAGAATTTTTCAGGTGTAGCATTTTTAATTTCCACAATAATTGAGGTTTTATGAATTTATAAAATCCAGAATCAAACTACGGGTTTCTTCGACGGCTACCGCGAGGTTTTCATTAATAACGGTTGCATCAAATTGGGTGGCAAAAGTTATTTCATAGGCTGCTTTTTCCACGCGTTGGCTAATGGTGGGTTCATCATCAGTAGCGCGAAGGCGCAAACGCTTTTCAAGCTCGGCTACCGAGGGTGCTTTTATAAAAATAGCCAGACATTTCGCGCCAAATTGCCGTTTGATATTAAGACCACCCAGCACATCTACATCAAAAATCACGTGTTGACCCCGGCTCCAGATACGATCGACTTCGCTGCGCAGGGTGCCGTAGAAGCTGCCCGGATATACTTCTTCCCATTCGATGAAATCGCCACTGGCAATTTTTTGACGGAAGGTTTCCGGCGATAAAAAGTAGTAATCCTTACCATCCGTTTCGCCCTGGCGCGGTGCACGGCTACATGCTGATACCGAAAATGCAAGATTGAGGTTTGTGGCCAAAACCTGCTTCACTATGGAGGTTTTTCCCGATCCCGAAGGCGCCGAAATGACGATCATTTTCCCGTTCATCAGTTTTACAAAATATTAAAAAGCTGTTCTTTTACTTTCTCAAGCTCATCTTTCATCTGCACTACCAGCCGTTGTATTTCATAATCGGAAGCCTTGGAGCCAATGGTATTGATTTCGCGCCCCACCTCCTGGGTGATAAAATTGAGTTTTTTGCCATTGGAGGTGGTGTCTTGCTCAAGTGTTTGGTTGAAGTAATCGCAATGCTTTTTTAGCCGCACCTTTTCTTCGGTAATGTCAATTTTTTCGAGATAGTAAATGATCTCCTGCTCAAAGCGGTTTTGATCGATGTTTTGTGTTTCAAAATACTTTTCGACCTCTTTCCGCAATTTTTCGCGAATACGCTCTATGCGGGCAATTTCATAAGTTTCTATCGTGCCGAGGTATTCCTGAATGAGGCCAATGCGCATTTCAAAATCTGCTTTGAGCAGGCGGCCTTCATTTTGGCGAGAGATGTCGCAGCGCTCCGTGGCCGTGTCGATCACTGCCTGCACCGTATGCCACTCGTCGTCGGCCAGCAATTCGGGCGTTGGCTGAACCACATCGGGCAGCCTGAGGATAACATCTACAAGGTTTTGCTTCTCATCCAGGTGAAGCTCGTGCTGCAATTCATTTATCTCATCAAAATATTTGTGCGCAAGCGCCTTGTTGATGGTAAACTTGTCGGAGTTTTGCGAGGCATCAATCTGGATCGTCAACTCTACTTTGCCACGCTCGAGGTGTTGCAGAAGAAAAGTGCGCAGCTCCAGTTCCTTCTCTTTAAACAAACCCGGCATACGCATTTGCAGGTCGAACTGCTTGCTATTGATGGTTTTTACCTCTACGGAATATTTCCGCTCACCGTCGCCGCCTTCGGCGCGGCCGTAGCCTGTCATTGATTTGATCATAAATGTCGAAAATTTTGCCAACAAAGATAATTTTTAAACTTTAACAGGAATGGCCTGCGGAGCGTAGCTGGTAGTTGCCTCACTTATCGTTCGTTTTTTTATTAAAAAAAATGTTTTTCTCAATTTTCAGATTATACTATTTTTACGGTGCCTGAAAAGTTGTATCCATCAAAAAACATTTCTATGCCCACCTCCGTAATTATAGAAGATGAACCGAGCGCGCGCGAAACACTACGAAATCTTTTGTCGCAGCATTGCCCGCAGGTTACTGTAAAAGGGGAAGCCCATAATGTAGAAAGTGGCATCGACTGCATCAACCGTTGCCGCCCTGACATTGTTTTTTTGGACATAGAAATGCCTGATGGTACTGGTTTTGATTTGATTACAAAATTGCCGAGCGTTGATTTTAATGTAATTTTTACTACCGCCCACAGCAGCTATGCCATCCAGGCTTTCAGATACAGCGCCACGCATTACCTGCTCAAGCCCATCATCCCCGACGAGCTGAAGGAGGCCGTGGATAAGGCTTCCGAAAAATTGCATGCCAAAGAAATTGCCGAGCAAATGCGCAAGCTCATCTATAGCCTGTCCGACCTGAACAAGCCCGACAACCTGGTGCTGAGCACCATTTCTTCTATCACAGTAGTGCGCCAGTCCGAAATTATCATGTGCCGATCCGACCGCAACTACACCACCTTTTTTCTGGAGGACGGGAACGAAATTACTGTATCGAAAACTTTAAAGGAATATGAAACTTTGCTTAGCGCTAAAAATTTCTTCCGACCGCATCGCCAATACATCGTTAATGTAAATCACATTAAATCCTTCCAACGATCGAATGGTAAGATGATAAAGCTAACCCGTGACCTGGAGGCTCCCGTGTCGATGCGCAAGTACGATCAGTTGATGGAACTTCTGATGCATCTTTAAAAGTTTTTTTCAATAAAAAATGCCATCCTGAGCAACGGATGGCATTTTCTTTTGACTTTAGGTGGGCCCACCTGGACTTGAACCAGGGACCTACTGATTATGAGTCAGTTGCTCTAACCAACTGAGCTATAGGCCCGATCATCTTTGCGATGATGCCCTTTGGTGAAAAGGGCTGCAAAAATAGTCTTTGCCAGATAAAACACAAAGATTTTTTTTTGATAGTTTTGTCATCTCCTTACGCAATCGAAAAGCTCATGTACGACCCGTTAAAAATCAAAAATTTGATCCTCGACTTTGGCGGGGTTATTTACGACATCAGTCACCAAAAACAGCAGGAAGCATTTGCCGCCTCAGGCTACCACCGCTTCGATCAGCTTTATTCGCAAGCGCGTCAAAACCCGGTGTTTGCCGATTTCGAACGCGGACATATTTCAAACCAGGATTTCAGGGCTGCTGCCAAAACCTTTATCGGCATGGACATCGACGATCGACAACTCGATGCACTTTGGAACAGCATTCTGGTGGGTTTTGTGGATGAACGCATCGACTTGCTGCAACATTTGCGAAAGCATTACCGGCTTTTTTTGCTGAGCAACACCAACAGCATTCATTTTGAAGTTTACATGCGCGAGTTCAGAGAGAGATTTGGTTTTGAGTTTGAATCGCTTTTTGAGAAAACCTTTTGGTCATTTCAAATGGGCATGCGAAAGCCCGATGCTGAAATTTTTGAAACGGTGATGGAAAGTTGTGATATTAAAACTGAACAAACACTGTTTATCGACGATACTGCTGCCAATGTGGAAGGAGCCATTTCTGCCGGAATGCCTGCCAGGCTGCTGGCTGCCGATGAGCAAATAACCGAACTCTTCGACGCCGACTTCCGGCTGGTTTAGGGAGTTTTTTAAAATAGGATTTCAATCTGTATTAAATCCCGAACGCTATTGGAGTTACTCTTGTGGCAGCCCAAATTCTTCGTACAATTGATCGAAAACCTTTCGCAGCAGGAGGTTAATTTCTTCGACAATCGTGCGCAATTCACCGTCGGTCAATTGGTCCACCTTGCAGGGATTATCTATCCTGCGTATTTTTTCGTGCAACGAGCTGATGCCGAGCATGTCGAGGGAGGGTTTTAACTGGTGCGCGTTTTTTGCAATTTTGTCGGCATCGCCATATTGAAAGCCCTCATTTAAGTTGGCTAAAATTGTCGGTGTTGAAGTGATAAAAAGTTCTACCATGCGCTGCACATCCTCCTGGCGATCGATCGTCTGCCGTAGAAGCGACAGGTCGTATAGTTGCAGGCTTTGCGTAGAGCCCGGCATTTTACTTCTCATTGCTTTTCATGCGATAGATGGTTGACTTTCCGATGCCAAGTTTGTCGGCAACCCGTGTAATGTTGTTGTCGTATTTGCTAAGGTAATAATTTACGATTTGAAGATTATAGCCTGCCAGCGTATCCTCCTTATCCAACAAAAAGGTGGGTTCGGGCTGGGAAGCCGAAAAAGTAATGTCGTCATCATCAATCACATTGCTGTTGGCCATCACGGCGGCAAGCTCTATTACTGCTTTCAGTTCGCGCACATTTCCCGGATAGTGATAGTTGAGCAGTTTCTCCTGAGCACGGGCATGGATGGTTTTGTGCGGCATGTTGTTTTCATCACAAAAATCATTTAGAAAAAATTTGGCAAGCAAAAGAATGTCGTTGCCACGGTCTCTCAGGGGTGGTATTGTGATGGGAAGCCCCAACAAGCGGTAGTAAAGATCCTGCCTGAATCTTTCCTTCTTTACCTCTTCGGCCAGGTCGCGATGGGTGGCTACAATAATGCGTGCGGGAATTTTTACAGTGCCGTGTCCGCCAATGCGCGTCAGCTCCTTTTCTTGTAGCACGCGCAATAGTTTGGCCTGCATGTTAAGACCCATCTCACCAATCTCATCCAGAAAAATTGTCCCCTGGCCGGCTTCTTCAAATTTGCCGATCTTTCGGGTGGTGGCGCCGGTAAAAGCTCCTTTTTCGTAGCCAAACATCTCGCTTTCGATGAGTTCGCGCGGAATGGCCGAAGCGTTGATGGCAACAAATGGATAGCGCGCACGCGGGGAATTATAATGTATCGACTTTGCCACCAGGTCTTTTCCCGTCCCGGTTTCGCCATACACCGACACAGTGATGTTGGTAGCAATGGCGCGATCGATCATATTAAAAACTCCTTTGATTGCATCGCTGTTGCCTTTGATGATATTGCTGAAAGCGTATTTTTTGCCGATTTCTTCTTTCAACACATCAATCTCATGTACAAGCTGCCGCCGCTCATAAATATTCTTCAGGGCATTCCATATACGATCTTTGGTATCGCCATCTTTTACAAAATAATCGTAGGCTCCTTCCTTGAGCAGATTAACAGCCGTGGACACATCGTCCTGCCCCGAAACAATGAGCACCGGCACGTCGGCATTTTGTTCGCGTATTCGTTTTAGAACATCCAGTCCCGACATGTCGGGCAGCGAATAATCCAGCGAGATTACAGAAGGGTTTTTGTATAAATTATTCATACATTCACGACCCGTTGTAAACTTTTCGACAATATAGTCGGGGTTCATGCTGATATGATACTTCAGCATCTCTCCATAGAAAGGATCGTCTTCTACAACAAAAACTTTAAAATCACTCATTACAAATCCGTTTATCGCGCGTCAAATGTAATTTTTTTTAATTGCACACCTGGATGTTTTTTAGTTTTTACTTTTTATAAAAATGACAATACAATACTGATTGCTGACAGTCAGCCGTTAATTAATCTTAAAAGGCACTGTTGTAAATCAGCCATTGGGTTCACAATGGTAATTTTGCAACCATTACAAACTTCCGGGATACCTGAACATATCGGCTCTCCTGACAAAAAAAAACGGAACTAAATGACGAAAATCAAAGTACACAATCCTGTAGTTGAATTGGATGGCGACGAAATGACCCGCGTGATATGGGCGCTGATCAAAGAAAAACTCATTTTCCCTTATCTCGACCTGGAGATAAAATATTACGACCTGGGCATCGAAAAGCGCGATGAAACCAACGACCAGATAACCATCGACGCAGCACACGCTATTTCCAAATACAATGTTGGAATAAAGTGTGCCACCATTACCCCCGACGAAAATAGAGTAGAAGAATTTGGGTTGAAAAAAATGTGGCGTTCGCCCAATGGTACCATCCGCAACATTTTGGGAGGTACCGTTTTCAGGGAGCCTATTTTGATAAAAAATGTGCCACGACTGGTACCGGGATGGACGGGGCCGATCTGTATTGGTCGTCACGCCTTTGGCGACCAGTACCGTGCTACCGATTTTCGTGTGCAGGGCAAAGGCAAACTCACCATCACTTTTACACCCGACGACGGAAAACCAGTGCAGAGCTACGAAGTTTACAACTTTGAAAACGACGGCGTAGCCCTGGCCATGTACAATACCGACGAATCCATCCGCGGATTTGCTCATGCCTGCTTCAATATGGCGCTACAAAAAAGCTGGCCTCTTTATCTGTCAACAAAAAATACCATCCTGAAAAAATACGATGGTCGATTCAAAGACATCTTTCAGGAAATTTTTGAAAATGAATACGAAACCAAATTTGCTGAAGCAGGCATCACCTATGAGCACCGCCTCATCGACGACATGGTGGCTGCTGCGCTGAAGTGGGAAGGCAATTTTGTGTGGGCTTGCAAAAACTACGACGGCGACGTACAATCTGATACCATAGCGCAGGGCTTTGGCTCGTTGGGATTGATGACCTCGGTATTAGTGACGCCCGATGGCAAAACCATGGAAGCCGAAGCTGCCCACGGAACCGTGACACGGCACTACCGGATGCACCAGCAGGGCAAACCCACTTCTACCAACCCGATAGCTTCCATCTTTGCCTGGACACGCGGGCTGGCACACCGCGGCCACCTCGACAATAACCAGCCGTTGATCGACTTTGCAGAAAGCATCGAGCAAGTTTGCATCGAAACCGTAGAATCAGGCCAGATGACCAAAGATCTGGCGCTGCTGATCCACGGCGCAAAGCTTACTACCGCCGATTATCTCACCACCGAAGGCTTCCTGGATGCACTCGACAACAATCTTAAGAAAAAACTGAACAGATAACCGTTTGCGCGTGTTGACTGTATCGCATTTAGCATCGTTATTTTACCATATCATTTCAACGAAAACATTCACTCAATAATAGCTTTTTATCATGGCCAGCTTAAAAGAAAAATTAAGACAAAAAATAGAAGAACATCGCCCGCGTACCGAACGGCTGCTCAACGAATACGGCGACGTAGTGGTGGATAAAATTACCATTGCGCAGGTGATTGGCGGTATGCGCGGAGTTAAGAGCCTCGTTACCGACATATCCTACCTCGACCCGAACGAGGGCATCCGTTACCGGGGCTACACTCTGCCCGAAGTTTTTGAGAAACTCCCCAAACCCAAAGGCGCCGAAATGCCTTACGTGGAAGGGCTTTTTTATCTACTGCTCACCGGCGACATTCCCAACCAGGCCGAAGTGGACGACGTAGTGGACGAGTTTCGCAAGCGCCGCATTGTGCCACGCTACGTGTATGAAGTCATCGACGCATTCCCTTGCTGCAGTCATCCTATGGCCATCTTTGCCAATGCTATCCTGACGCTGCATCGCGAATCGTTTTTTGCTAAAAAATATGCTGCCGGAATCAGCAAGGACGAATATTGGGATCCTACTTTCGAGGATGCCATGAATCTGCTGGCAAAGTTGCCGGAGATTGCCTCGTACATCTATGCCAAGCTATACCGCGACGGTAAGCGCACACAGAGCGATCCCAGCCTCGACATCGGTGCCGACTTTGCCCACATGATGATGAAGCCCAAACCTTACGACGACGTATCGCGGCTGCACTTTATCATCCACAGCGACCACGAGAGCGGCAACGTGAGCGCGCACACCGGACATCTGGTGGCCAGCACCCTTGCCGATATTTATATGGCAATAGCTGCCATGATCAACGGGTTGGCGGGTCCTCTGCATGGGTTGGCAAACCAGGAAGTACTGCGTTGGTTGCAGGATGTAAAAGAAAAAATGGGCGACGAAGTGCCCACCGAAGATGAGATGAAACAATTTGTGTGGGATACCCTCAACTCCGGGCAGTTAATACCGGGTTATGGCCACGCTGTGCTGCGTAAAACCGACCCGCGCTACACCATTCAGCGCGAGTTTAGCCTCAAGCATATGGCCGACGACAAATTGTTTAAATATGTAGATATGCTTTACAAAGTGGTACCGCCCATTCTGAAAGAACAAGGCAAAGCCAAAAATCCCTGGCCCAACCTCGACGCACAAACCGGCGTCATACAGTGGCATTACGGCGTTACCGAATACGACTTTTACACCGTCCTTTTTGGTGTCGGGCGCTCCATAGGCATTTGCGCCAACATCATCTGGGATCGTGCCTTGCATTATCCGCTTGAGCGTCCCAAATCTATTACCACCGAGATGCTCGAAAAAATTGCAGGAATAAAATAATCGGCTCTTTTTAAGCAATTATTTAGGTGGTATCATTTAATTCCAAATCATCATGACCCCATCCCCAGCCTCCCGATAATCGGGACAGGCATTCCCCTGAAGGAGAAGGGAGACCAGCCGCACAAGCCACAGCAGCGGCCAGTGAGCTGGAATCCTCCCCCTTCAGAGCCTCTCCCGCCTTTAGCGGGAGGGAGTTAGAGGGGGTCTAAGGTAGTGGCTATTTTACCCGGAGTTGATGAAAATCAGCTAAAAAGTTACCTTTTTAAGAAAAATAAAAAAAGGAGTTACTGATTTTTTGGAGCTCCTTTTTTAGCTTTTAATACCTAAACAATCAGCAATGACACACCAGATCGAATTTCGGTTGCCTGCCTTCCGGCGCGGCATCCACCTCATCACCCACCACATCAGCGCGCAGCTTCCTGAGCTGCCACAGCAGGGTTTGCTGCAT
>SABY01000210.1 GCA_009928785.1 Clostridia bacterium
GCAATATACCACCACCGAAGGAATAGAGGGGTTGTGCCCCGATGGCTGGCACATTGCTACCGACGCTGAATGGTGTGGGCTGGAAACCACCCTTGACCCCACCATTAATTGCAACAGCTTGTATTGGCGCGGCACCGATGGGGGGACAAAACTAAAATCCGGCGGCACAAGCGGATTTGAAGGCTTGTTGGGCGGGTATATTTTTAGTACCGGTACACCCATGCAGTTGGATGAGTATGGCTATTTTTGGACCTCATCCAATTATGACAACAACCGCGCATGGTTTCGCGGACTGGGAGCTGATTTTCCTACCGTCCGAAAATTTTATAATTCAAAAGATTATGCCCATTCGGTACGCTGTATAAAAGGCGAAGGAGCCGCAAACCTCCCACCTGACGCTCCATCAAATCCAACTCCGCCAGACGGATCGCTGAAACAATTGATTGGCTTAAGTTTGCAATGGAGCTGCACAGACCCGGAGAACGATCCTTTGACCTTCGATGCATATTTTGGCACATCTGCCAATCCGCCGCTAATCCAAAGCGGAATAACTGGCGTTACTTACAACCCCGGCACGCTGGCATACGTAACTACTTATTACTGGAAAGTGGTAGCCCACGATACGCAGGGAAACACCACCGATGGGTCGGTATGGAGTTTTACCACCAAGAGCCAGGGTGGCATTTTTAAATGTGGCGATGTAGTCACCGACCCGCGCAATGGTGAAACGTACAGCACTGTGCTCATTGGCAGTCAATGCTATATGGGTGAAAACCTCAACGTCGGAATCAGAATAGATGCTTCCACGCAGATGAGTAATAACGAGATCATCGAGAAGTATTGCTACGATAACGACCCTGCAAACTGCGATGTGTATGGCGGATTGTACCAATGGGACGAAATGATGCAATACACGACCGCTCAGGGAGCTAAGGGCATTTGTATGGATGGGTGGCGCCTGCCGACGGATAACGAATGGAAAACATTGGAAGGCAATACAGACAGTGAATTTCCGGTAAATGATCCCGAATGGGATAACTGGAGCTGGCGCGGCTCGGATGTGGCTGGTAATTTAAAAGAAATTGGAACCAGCCATTGGCAAAGCCCCAATAATGGCGCCACCAACAGCAGTGGCTTTACTGCCCTTGGCAGCGGCTACGCGGCAGGATCATCCTTTACCAACCTGAACAAAATGGCTATGTTTTGGACCTCTACACAACTAACGGAATCTAATGCTATCATGCGGGGGATGCATTACGCATCGACCAACAACATGCGCAGTGATTATGGAAAAGCATTAGGAATTAGTGTGCGATGCGTTCAGAGTAGCCAGGCACCTAACGAACCGCCTGCAACACCCTCCAACCCAATTCCGCAAAACGGATCAACCGGCCAGTCACTCGAATCCTCTCTCCAATGGACGTGCTCCGATCCGGACGGTGATCCGCTGACGTATGATGTCTATTTCGGCTCGCAAGCCAACCCTTCGCTGACAGCTTCCGGGATTTCTGAAAATATTTTTGACCCGGGGACACTGAATTATTATACGCAATATTTCTGGAAGATCGTTGCCCACGATGACCACGGGAATTCAAAAGAGGGGCAGGTGTGGAATTTTACAACAACACAATTATTTTTCAGAGTTACTTTTAATATTATTGACGAAAACCAAAACCCGCTTCAAAATGCTGTGATAACTTTGGATGGCGTAACTAATGGCTCCGGCAATTACCAGTTTAATGAGGTGCCCGCAGGCACTTTTGATTATTCTGCAGAAATTGACGGTTATATTACCACTTACGGACAGGTCACTGTTGTCGATCAAAATATTACGGTTACAGTTACTTTGCCCGTGCTGGTTATTGTGGACGAATTTCCGTTTGTCGAAGATTTCTCAAATGGCACGTTGCCGGAAGGCTGGAGAAACACCCTACAGACAGGAACATTCGGATGGGAGTTTTCGCTTACACCTGTTCCGCACACATTTATACATAACATAAATCGTCCGGCCGTTGGCGCAAGCCTTATTACTCCAATGCTCGACGCTTCCGATATTGGTCAGGTAACGCTTGGCCTCAACCAGCGGTTTCTGACGGACCTCCCGGGAGGAACAATTTCGATAACCATCAGCGAAGATGGGCTAACCTGGCAAACCATCGCCCAATATTCCACAACCATCGGAACAGGTAATTTTGAATACATCGAATATGACATTACTAATTTGGCATCAGGCAAAAATGTTTTCATTGCGTTAAAAGCTGACTTTCCTGACACTGACGCCAATTACGAAGCTTCGTGGGAGGTAGAGAGCCTTACCGTATTTGAACCCGATTATTCGGTTTCGTTTGAGGTGATGAACGCCGCAGGAGTTGCCATTGACGACGCAATCATAACGCTGCATGGATTGGCAAATCCGGCAGGAAATTATCTTTTTAATAATCTTGTTGCCGGCACTTACCAGTACATAGTGAAAGCCGCTGGCTACCTGGATAATTATGGTTTTGTAACACTGATCGACCAAAACATTACAGAGTCGGTCACGTTGCAACAAGCCATCACCATTGATGAATTTCCTTACACGCAGGATTTTGCTGAAGACACCATTCCCGAAGGCTGGAATAATATCACCCTGGGCGATCCTGATGGTTATTGGAGATTTATAGCTGGTCAGGCACAAATACAAAGCAATTGGGGCGACCGAACACATGCGTTGTTGGTTTCACCGGCGTTTGATTGCAGCAGTCTTGAGGCGGTGGCTATTGGTATCAATCATTATTACAGTGATATATACAGCACAGGCTTTGCCGAAATAGTGCTGAGCACCGATGGCAAAACCTGGACCCCCATCGACCATTTCCAGGGTGAGAACATTGGCAGCATGGGCTTCCCTTATTTTGAATACTATGTCACGGAATATGCTGCCGGTGAAGAAAATGTTCACATTGGACTACTATACGACGACCTGGCCAGCCTGGAGTTTTGGTGGCTGGTGGATGCTTTTACCATCTTCGAGCCGGCGCCTTACGCGGTTTCTGTCGAAAATCTTACTGGTAATAAATATGCCTATGAAGGCGAATCGGCAACATTTGAATTTGAAATTGTAAACAGAGGCAGCCAAAACGACACCTACTCGCTCGAAGTAATGGATGCTGCATGGCAGTATGAACTTTCGCAACAAAATATCACGATTGATGCAGGGCAAAAAAATACCGTAATGGTAACCATACATGTGCCCTATGGTGTAAATATGGGCGAAAAGAATATTGCCTCTCTGAAAGTTAACTCGCTGGGTGATCCTGCACTTGCCGCAAGCGCACCTTTTATCACTGTAGCCGTTTCGACTATTAAAGACAGCTACTTTGAGAACTTCGATCTGGTGATTGCACCTGCTTTGCCCACAGGCTGGAGCAAAGTTCAACAAAGCACCTCAACACAGTCGAGGGTTAGTACGGTAATCGCAAGCATAGACCCTGTTTCGGAGCCAAACAATATCCAAATTTACGCTGGAAACGATCTCAATCCCACACTGATATTAATATCTCCCAAAATAGACGACAGCAGAAGCGTCAACGAATTCAGGGTGGTATTTTGGTTACGTGCGGGTTCGGAAAATGCACTGAAAGTTGGGACAATGTCTTCACCAACGGGTCAATTTACCGCACTGGGAACCTTCTCTACATCAAATCATTTTACCTGGGAACAAAAAATGTTCTCTTTCGAGAATTATCAGGGCAACAATAAATATATAGCTTTCAAGCTCGAAAATATTAACACCAATTCCGGCCTTTATCTCGACGACATCAGCATCGAAATTATTCCCCCTCCAATATTGGCGGTATCGCCCGACAGTTGGGATTTTGGGGAATATTGGGTGCGGTATCCGTCGGAGGTGCCCCTGGAAATTGATGTGAAAAATATCGGTCATGATTTCCTGAAAGTGAATAATATTTATCTCGATAATCCGGATGATTTCCTGTTGGATTTCGACCATACGCTGCTTGGCACTAAACTTTACTGG
>SABY01000211.1 GCA_009928785.1 Clostridia bacterium
TTTAACGCAAATTTTATAAAATTGTGAAAACAACCAAATAAGCCTATTTTTATGACTGGGGGTCAAGAGGCCGGGAGTTCGAGTCTCCCCACTCCGACAAAATCAAAAGGAATCCAGCCATTGGGTTCCTTTTTTTATTTACTTGTGAAACGAGTATGACGCCTTTGGTAGCGTGTCCCGCCTGGGGCGGAAGGCCGGGAGTTCGAGTCTCCCCACTCCGACAAAATCAAAAGGAATCCAGCCATTGGGTTCCTTTTTTTATTTACTTGTGAAACGAGTATAACGCCTTTGGTAGCGTGTCCCGCCTGGGGCGGGAAGGACGGGAGTTCGAGTCTCCCCACTCCGACAAAATCAAAAGGAATCCAGCCATTGGGTTCCTTTTTTTATTTTTGAAGCATGTACTTCACTTACATTATTTACTCTCCATTAGCAGACAAAACTGAACGAAAAAGCTTTTCCCGAAAAAACACCGAATTGGCAAAAATTCGCAGATAAAGTTCTTGTTGCAGGAAAAATTTGTCACCTTTCATTCGGGGAAAACCTGAAAGTGCGATGCAGCAGGATTTACTGATCCTTGTCAGGATTGTGTTTAGTAGAGCGCCGGCGCCAAATGATGAACAAAGCGATGATGACGAGGGGGATGGCCACATAGAGAACGATGTTAGCCGTAGAGCCGAAAAAGTCAACTGGCTCGGCCTCGGGGGAAGGAACATTGGTGGGAACTTGCGCCATAGCGGCCAATGACATGGCGGTGAAGAAAATAGCCGTCAAAACAACGGGGAAATTCTTGTGAAGGATGCGCTTGTAGTTTTTCATATGATTTAGAATTTTTAATTAAAACAATCCAATGGAAATTCTGTTTGCCAGGCTGAACAAAAAAACAGACACTTAAAATAGTATTTTTGCGCGATGGATTCACAACGACAACAAAAAATCGCCAAGATGTTGCAGCGGGAGCTGGGCGAAATATTCATGCTGGAAGGCAAAAATAACTTCGGAGGTGCATTGATCACCGTAACCAAAGCCACTATAACGCGCGACCTTTCCATTGCGCGCGTTTACCTGAGTTTATTTGCCCCCGGCAGCAACAAAATCAGCATCGACGACATCCGCGAGCGTAGCCGCGAGCTTCGATATACGCTGGGCACGCGAATCAAAAATCAGGTGCGCCACATCCCCGAACTCGAATTTTATGTGGACGACTCGCTCGACTACATCGAACATATCGAAGACTTGCTCAGTGAGTAGAAAGAGGGTAGAGGTTGGAAGGTAGAGGTTGGAAGGTAGAGGTTGGAAGATAGAGGTTGGAAGGTAGAGGTTGGAAGGTAGAGGTTGGAAGGTAGAGGTTAGAAGTTAGATGTTAGAAGATAGAGGTTAGAGGATAGAAGATAGATGTTGGAAGATAGAGGTTGGAGGTTAGAATTAGAGGTTGGAGGTTAGAAGTGTAAGCAATTATTATTAAAAAAATAGATCATAGAGATTCTTTAGATGCAATACGATCCTATAAAAAACTCATTAGGCCGGGTGTTTAACCGCACCACCGGAGCACGCAAGGCGTTTTATCACCTGCTCGATCTGTTACTGCTGCGCACCTGGCACGTAAAAAAAGCGTTGCGGCAGTTTTCCCACAGCAGAAAAGAAAAACTAAACGTTCTGGACGCCGGCTCCGGCTTTGGGCAGTACTCATACTACATGGCACGCAAGCACGCCGGCTGGAACGTGCTGGCGGTGGATGTTAAAACAGAGCAAATCGCCGACTGCAAGCAGTTTTTTGCAAAGACAAATTTGGATAATGTCAAATTCGAATTTGCTGATCTGACGCAATTTGTTAAGCCAAATCATTACGATCTGGTGTTGTCGGTAGATGTAATGGAGCACATCGAGGAAGATGTTTTGGTGTTTCAAAATTTCCACAAGTCGATGCGTCCGGGGGGTATGTTGTTGATTTCTACGCCCAGCGACCAGGGCGGCTCCGACGTACACGACCATCACAAGCACGATGGCTACGCCAACGATGGCTCGGCTTCGTTTGTGGATGAACACGTACGCGACGGCTACAACATCGGCGAGATACAACAAAAGCTCCGCAGCGCCGGTTTCAGCCGTACCGAAGCGCGCTACACCTACGGCTGGCCCGGTAAAATATCGTGGCGCCTCTCGATGAAATACCCCATCCTGATGCTCAATGCTTCCAAAGTGTTTTTTATCGTGCTGCCATTTTACTACCTGCTCACCTATTGGTTTGCTTTGATCATGAATGTGCTGGATGTGAATATTGATCCCAAAACCGGCACCGGTCTTTTGGTAAAGGCCTGGAAATAATCGCCCATTGGCAGCAGAATCATTCGTTTGTTTTTAGCGTTTTTCAACTCATTGTATTTTTCTGGTTTTAAAAAAAATAATAGCCATCAGATCGTTTCCATTCTATATTGCCCGCCGATATTTGTTTGCAAAAAAAACGCACAACATCATCAACATTATCTCCGCTATTTCACTGGCCGGGGTTACGGTAGGCACCATGGCGCTCATCATCGTGTTGTCGGTTTTCAATGGTTTTGAAGGCCTCATTACTTCTCTTTTCAACTCTTTCAATCCCGACCTGTCCATTACTGCCGAAAAAGGCAAGACCTTCGATTACGCTACTTTTCCACACGAAAAGGTGCAAAACCTGCCGGGCGTGCTGGTGCTTACACAGGTGGTCGAAGAAAATGCCTTATTAAAATATCGCGACAAGCAATACATTGCTACAATCAAAGGGGTGAGCGACGATTTTGAGGAGATGAGCGGACTGGATACGATGCTGATAGCGGGAAAGTTTGTGCTGCATGAGCAGGGGCAGCCACGTATGGTGCTGGGTGCCGGCGTATCGTATTTCTTGGGCGCCAGCCTCAACGATTTACTCAACCCGGTGATGGTTTATGTGCCACGCCGTGAAGGACGTTTCGGCGCCAGCATCGAGCAGGCTTTTAATAGCAAAGGAATATTTCCGTCGGCGATTTTCAGCATTCAGCAGGATTTTGATGTAAAATATGCCGTAATGCCCATTACCACAGCCCGCGCACTACTCGACTACACCACCGAAGTTACCAGCGTGGAAGTAGGGCTGGTAAAAGGGAGAGTTTATAATGTTAAAAAGGTGAAGGAAGAAATCAAAAATATCCTCGGCAGCGGCTATGTTGTCAAGGATCGCTTTGAGCAGCAGGCGCTGCTTTACCGCGTGATGCAGTCAGAGAAATGGGCAATTTTTCTTATTCTCACCTTCATTCTCATCATCGCCACTTTCAACGTCATCAGTTCGTTGACCATGCTCATCCTCGACAAGAAAAAAGACGTGGCCGTGCTACATAGTATGGGCGCTTCCAACCGGCTGATCCGGCGCATCTTTTTGTTGGAAGGCATTATGATTTCCATTGGCGGCGCTTTGCTCGGTCTTTTCCTGGGCGGACTCATCAGTTGGCTCCAGCAAACTTTCGGACTGATAAGTCTGGGTGGCGGCACCGGCACTTTTGTAGTCGATTCCTATCCGGTGGCCATCAAAGCGGCAGATTTTTTATTGGTTTTTTCCACCGTCATCATTCTGGGGTTGCTGGCTGCATGGTATCCGGTACGGCACATTTCGTCCAAATATCTTATTCATAAGTTGTAGGAGAGGGGAGAAGTTGGAGGTTAGAAGTTGGAGGTTAGAAGATAGAGGTTAGAAATTAGAGGTTAGAAGTTGGAGGTGAGAAATTAGAGGGGAGAAGTTGGAGGGGAGAAGTTGGAGGTTAGAAGATAGAGGTTAGAAATTGGAGGTTAGAAGTTGGAGGTGAGAAATTAGAGGTTAGAAATTGGAGGTTAGAAGTTGGAGGTTAGAAATTAGAAGATTCAGAACTCCTGACCCGCCGTAAAGTTATTGTCGCATTTTTTAGATTTCTCCCTTCAGATTTGCTCCGCAAATCTTTCAGTCGAAATGACACGAATTGGTGTGGAAAGGGGAGGCGGGATCGGGCGCGAAGCGCCCGATCC
>SABY01000076.1 GCA_009928785.1 Clostridia bacterium
CCTAAAACGTTTTATGGCGCGCTCAACATCAACGAGGGTAACCGGCTTTAACAAAAAATCGAAAGCAGCAGCGCGTAAAGCTTCAATGGCAAATTCTTCATAGCCGGTCACAAAAATCACACAGGGATTCACCGGGTATTTTTGAAGTGCTTTTAAAAATTCAAACCCATCCATTTCAGGCATTGAGATGTCCAAAAAAATAAGATCGACACGTTCGGGGTTTTCTAAAATAAAGTCGAGGGCAGCTTTCGCTTGCGTAAAGGTTTTTAATACTTGAACATCCTTTAGCCGGCTCAACAACGATTCCAGCATTTCGATAGCTTGAACTTCGTCGTCTATAATAATTATCGAATGGAAATTCTTCATTAGCTGCTTTTAGGAATTATTTACAAAAATGATCTTTTTTTCTAACCTAAAAAAGCATTGATTTAAAATTTCAGAAAATAGCCAACCATTTTTAAATATCTTTGTTTCTATTTTTAAGCATACTTAATTACAGGAAGCCATGTCGGTATCTACGGAGAATTTTATCAAAACCATTTACAAGCTTCAGCAGGGTGTGGGTCAAAACACGCGCCCCGGAACCATTGCCACAGCGCTGGGCATCAGCAATGCCGCCGCTACGGATATGGCGCGCAAGCTGGCAGCCCGTGGATTGATAAATTACGTGAAATACCAACCCATCACACTCACCGAAAGCGGCAGGCTGATGGCCATGGATGTACTGCGCAAGCACCGCTTGTGGGAGGCTTTTCTTTTTGAGGTGTTCGGTCTTTCTATGCACGAAATTCACCGCGAAGCCGAGCTACTCGAACACCAGACTTCGGATTTCCTGGCAGAGAAAATTGATGCTTTTCTTAAAAATCCAACTACCGACCCGCATGGCGATCCTATCCCAGAAGCCGATGGAAGTATTGAGTTTCCTGAAGAAAATATCGTCCTCACGGAGGCTCCTGTTGGTGTTGCCTGCAGGGTAAGCCGACTGGCCGGGTCGGAGGAGGAGTTCTTTGATTTCTGTCGCGACAACAAAATTGCTATCGGCGCGCAGCTTACCATCACAAATCGCTACAACAGCGGCCAGACCACCGAGATTGTAATCGATGATACCAAATTTCTTTTGAATACAGATTTCACCAATTTAATTTATGTCAAACAAAATCAGTGATTTTTTTATGAAGACCTTAATTTCTACTTTGTTTCTATTTTTTGCTATCGCGCTCCAGGCGCAGCAGCAAGTGCCCGATTTGGTAACCGACCGTCCTGAACAAACCGAATCGGCAGCCATCGTGCCAAAGCACTTTTTGCAGATTGAAACCGGTTTTATTCTTGAAAGCGAAAAAAATGAAATTTCACGCATCAAATCATTTGCCTACAATAACACCTTGCTGCGCTATGGCCTATGGGATAATTTTGAGCTGCGGCTGGGCGCTGCCTTTTTGGGTGATAATGTCTGGAAAAATAATAGCGACTTTTCGCAAAACACTGCCGGATTTAGTCCGCTGTATACAGGTTTTAAGGTGAAGGTTGCAGAGGAAAAGGGATTGCGGCCTGACATCGCCTTTCTGGGCGGACTGGTGCTACCGTTTACAGCCGGCAGCGATTACAAGCCGTCGTACACCGGTGCAACCATGCGTTTTGCTTTTTCGAATACTTTATCCGAACGGCTATCGCTGGGGTATAATTTGGGTGTAGAATGGGATGGCGAAACAGCCATTCCGAACTATTTCTATTCGGTGTCTTTGGGCATTGGTCTGATAGAAAACCTGGGCATGTTTGTCGAGAGTTTCGGTACTATACCGGAAGCAGGCACGGCACAGCATCAGCTCGATGCAGGTTTCACTTATTTGCTGGCGCCCAACTTCCAGGTGGATGTGTCAGGAGGTATTGGCCTTAATGATGAAGCCCCCGACAATTTTATCAGCTTTGGCTTGAGTTACCGCATACCGCGATAGTTTCGGTTGGTTCTGGCTTCGCTCCGCCACCAGTTGTGGTGGTTGGAAATAGTTAAAGTTAATACCGCAACCTTAACATGTTTTAATTGATCATTGCTTACCATATCAATTTAGATGTTCTACATTTGCCGACGAAAAAGAAAAAACTATGGTCATAAATCTTGGCAAGGAAAATTCGATTCTGAATCAGTTTATCGCGGAGCTACGCGATACTGAGGTGCAGAATCACAGCATGCTGTTTCGTAAAAATATGGAACGCGTGGGCGAAATATTTGCTTACGAAATCAGCCGGAGGCTGGCTTACGAAACCAAAGAAGTGATAACCCCGCTGGGCAGTGCCGAAGTATCGGTTTTGCGGACTTATCCTGTATTGGCTACCATCTTGCGCGCCGGATTGCCCTTCCACCAGGGCTTTCTCAATTTCTACGACAAATCCGAAAATGCTTTCGTATCGGCTTACCGCAAACACCACAAAGACGGCAGTTTTGAAGTACAGATAGAATACGTGTCGAAGCCCGATCTGGAAGGCCGCACGCTCATACTTATCGATCCGATGCTTGCCTCCGGGTATTCGATGACCCTGGCATGCCGCGAGCTGATCGGCGACATGAAACCGCTGCACACCCACATGGTGTCCATCCTGGCCAGTGTAGAAGGCATCAACTATATCAAGCGCAACTTTTCGAGCAGCGAAGTGACGGTGTGGGTGGGAGCCATCGACGATGAATTGACGGCCCAGGCATATATCGTTCCCGGACTTGGCGATGCCGGCGATTTGGCCTTTGGCAAAAAACTGTAATTCCTTTTTTACGCGTTTCCATGAAAACTATTGGGTTTTGGCTGTTCTACATTTTTCTGTGGTTCCTCACCCTACTTCCCTTTCGCCTGCTATATTTCATCTCCGATCTGTTTTTCCTGATTTTATATTATCTCATCGGATACCGCAAAAAGGTCGTTTTCGGGAATTTACAACTCGCCTTTCCTGGTATTAATGAAAAGGAGAAAACAAAAATTGCCCGTAAGTTTTATCATCATTTTTGTGATCAGTTCATCGAATCGGCCAAGATTCTTCATTTAAGTAAAGAGCATCTCGACAAGAGATTTGTTTATGAGAATCCTGAGTTGTTTGATGATTTTTATAAAAACCATAAAAGTGTCGTGCTGGTGTTGGCGCATTATGGCAACTGGGAGTGGCTCGTTAATATGCAACCGAAGATAAAGCATCGTTTTCTGGCCATTTACAAACCACTGACTGATGTACATTTCGACAAGTTGATGCACAGGCTGCGAACCCGTTTCCTCGATCCCGACCAGGTTGTTCCGATGAATAGCATATACCGCCGCCTGCTACGCGACCACAAAGCCGGCATCCTTAACATCACCTGGTTTTTGGTGGATCAGTCGCCACCGCGTGATTATCCATTTTGGATAAAATTTATGAATGTCGAAACACCTTTTTTCCAGGGGCCGGCCCGTACCGCGCGTCGCTTAGGACAGCCAGTGGTTTTTATGGACATCAGCAAACCGCGTCGCGGGTATTATAAGGCAAAGTTTACAACGCTGGTGAGCGATCCTCAGACTATGACGGAAGAACAAATTACCCAAAAATACGTGGAGGCCATCGAGCAGGAAATTCGTCAGAGGCCGGAGTTGTGGCTTTGGACGCACCGGCGGTGGAAACACTCAGCGGGCAGCCAACAGTTGGCAGCCAACAGTTGGCAGTCCTCAGTTGGCAGTCCTCAGTAGGCAGCCAACAGTTGGCAGTCCTCAGTTGGCAGCCAACAGTTGGCAGTCCTCAGTTGGCAGTCCTCAGAATCCAAGTCCCATCCTCATTTAGCCCCAACGGGGCGCTATCGTTAGCAGGGTGCGTAACGCCCGAAAATCAAAGCCCCATCCTCATTTAGCCCCAACGGGGCGCTATCGTTAGCCGGGTGCGTAGCGCCAGGGAATCGAAGCCCCATCCTCATTTAGCCCCAACGGGGCGCTATCATTAGCCGGGTGCGTAGCGCCGGGGAATCGAAGTCCCATCCTCATTTAGCCCCAACGGGGCGGTATCATTAGCCGGGTGCGTAGCGCCAGGGAATCGAAGCCCCATCCTCATTTAGCCCTAACGGGGCGCTATCATTAGCCGGGTGCGTAGCGCCCGGAAATCAAAAGTCCCATCCTCATTTAGCCCCAACGGGGCGCTATCATTAGCCGGGTGCGTAGCGCCCGGAAATCAAAGTCCCATCCTCATTCAGCCCCAACGGGGCGCTATCATTAGCCGGGTGCGTAGCGCAGGAAATAAAAGCCCCATCCTCATTTAGCCCCAACGGGGCGCTATCATTAGCCGGGTGCGTAGCGCCAGGGAATCGAAGCCCCATCCTCATTTAGCCCCAACGGGGCGCTATCGTTAGCCGGGTGCGTAGCGCCAGGGAATTAAAAATGAATAAAACAAAAAAAATTGGATTTGAATGTGTAGGGAACTCTATTGGGTTGATGAAATTGCCAAATCTTAAAAATCATTTCCATAGAAAAAGATTAGTTTCGTGCATTAATTTTTTTTAAAAATATCAATAATCATGGCCAAACAAGTGCTCATCGAAAACATCCGTATCTCGTTCAGTGCAATAAAAGGAAGCAAGTTGCGCACGGTGCTCACGGTGCTCATCATCGCTTTTGGTATCATGGCGTTGGTGGGTATTTCTACAGCGATAGATGCACTCGAAAAAAGTCTTGCCGAAAATCTGATGTCGATGGGCAGCAACACTTTTACCATCCAAAACCGGCAAAGCAATGTTCAAATGGGGCATGGAGGGCGACGTTCACAATATTATGCGCCCATAAGTTTCAGGGAGGCAATGGATTTTAAATCACAATACACTTTCCCGGCTTTGGTTTCCATTTCTACCAATGCCAGCTCTATCGCTACAGTAAAATATGCCACCGAAAAAACCAATCCCAACATCCAGATTATAGGCACCGACGAGAATTATCTGCTCACCTCTGCCACTGAATTGCAGAGCGGACGTAACTTTAGCGACCACGAGGCGTTTTACGGTTCGCATGTCGCCATAATCGGTGCCGAAGTGGCTAAGAAATTATTTAAAAATAATGAAAACCCACTGGAAAAGATCATTTCGATAGGCCCCGGAAAATATCGTGTAATCGGCGTCATAATAGAAAAAGGCACCGGCATGGGCTTTTCGCCCGACCGCCAGGTGCTGCTGCCCATTACCAATGTGCGACAGTATTTCTCACAGCCCAACATGTCGTTTACCATCAACGTGCTTCCGCAGGCGTCGCAAAATGTGGATGCTGCTGTGGGCGAAGCTACCGGCTTGTTCAGGGTTATCCGTAAAAATAAGATCAGTGAAGAAAATGATTTCGACATTTCCAAAAGCGACCAATTGCTGGAGATGCTTGCCGAAAACACCAAAAGCATCAAACTGGCTGCCATTGTGATAGGTCTGATCACTTTATTTGGCGCAGCCATCGGATTGATGAACATCATGCTGGTGTCGGTGAGCGAACGGACGCGCGAGATAGGCATCCGCAAATCCCTCGGCGCCACGCGGCTTACCATCCGCAATCAGTTTCTGGCCGAAGCCATCATCATTGGCCAGCTTGGCGGCATCTGCGGAATTATTCTGGGAGTATTGGCCGGAAACATTGTTACATTTTTTACCAAAACCAGTTTTCTGATTCCCTGGATGTGGATAGGCATTGGTGTATTGCTGTGCTTTATCGTAGCGTTGGTTTCGGGCATTTTGCCAGCCACCAAGGCAGCGCGCCTCGATCCCATCGAATCGCTGCGCTACGAATAATCTTCTCTGAAAATTTATTGATACATAAAAGAGAGCGCCACCACTCCGGGTCCCACGTTGGTGCCTAATACCGGCGAGGCTTCGGCGATGAAGCGGGGTTTCATACCTGTGAGTTCTTCCATCTGTGCGGCATACCACAAAGCGGCGTGTTCGTTTTCGGCATGTGAAATGGCATAGCCCCAGATTTTGCGGTTGCTGATCTTTTTGGTTGCCAGCGCCATGGCCATTTTCATGCTGGCCTTCTCGGTAAAAGGCTTGCCAAAAGTTTCTGTTTTGCCCAGATCATTTACAATAACCACCGGCTTTATTTTAAGCAATTTTCCCACAAACCCTTTGATGGCGCTCACGCGGCCACTTTTTACCATATATTTCATGGTCTTTGCCGTAACGAGTAGCTCGGTGTCGGCAGCCCACTTTTCGATATTTTGCGTAAGCTCCTCATGCGTGGTGCCGCTATCGAGCGCCTCAGCGGCACGCATTACAATTAATCCCAAGCCCGAACTGATGCGTTTTGAGTTGATGACCGTGATGGGTTTCTTTGCAAAATTGCTAATGGTTTTGGCAGCTTTGCGGCTGTTGGAAGTGGTACCACTCATGGCTTCACTCAGGTGAATGGCCACGATAGAGTCGTAGTGTGTACTAAGATAATTGTATTTGTTGCTGAACTCCTTAAACGTTGGCTGGGCGGAACTTGGATAGACTTTGGTTTTGGCCAGCATCTTATAAAACCGACCCGGCGCCAGTGTAAGACGATCCAGATAATACGTGTCGCCGAAATGGACGCTCAGTGGCACCATGCTGATTTGATTTTTTTCGAGAAACTCCTGCGGCAGATCGCAGGTAGAATCGGTGAGCAGGGCGATGTTGTGCTTTCGGTGATCGAACAAATCCATCTGCATCACCATGTCGTCCACTTTCTGAAATGTGATGCTGCCGAAGCGGCTCAGACGCGTAAAGAGTTTGTCGGGGGTATCGGTATGGATGTGGATGCGCATTTTGGTGGGCGAGCCGGCAATGACCAACGAATCGCCGAAGTGCTCTATTTTGCTGCGCAGCTTGTTTCGCTCGATGTTGTCGGCCACAATCATGGCCTCGGTACAATAGCGGAAATTGACGTGCTCGGGATCGTGCGATTCTTCGAGAAGCTGCGTTTTTACAACGTTGCGGGCACCGAGGATTTGTTTCAGCTCGCCATGTTTAAAAAAGTCGATCATTCCTTCCAGGAAAACCACAAATCCTTTGGCGCCTGCATCTACCACATTGGCTTTGGCCAGCACTTCCAGCAGATTGGGCGTATTGGCCAACGATTCTGAGGCGCGGGCATACGACTGGATGATTAGTTGGTTGAAATCGTCAATTTTATCTTTGAGAACCTGGATATCTTCGGCCCATTCGCGCAACACAGTGATCATGGTTCCCTCTACGGGATTAGAGATTGCTTCGTAGGATTGTTTTACACCCTGCGCCACAGCATCCGAAAACCTGGTGACGTCGATAGTTACTTCATCTTTAAAGCTGCTGCTGAATCCGTAAAGAAACTGGGCGAAAATAATTCCGGAATTGCCACGGGCGCCTACCAATGCCGCGTCGGCCAGCGCGTTGGCAGTATTCGAAAAGGTATCGGTAGGAATAAAAGTATCGACTATGGAGCGCATGGTAGAGGCCAGGTTGGTGCCGGTATCGGCATCGCGCACCGGAAAAACGTTGATTTTGTTCAGAAAAACCTGGTTGTCGAAAATGCGTTGGGCACCGGCCAGAAAACTGTAGTAAAGCCTTTTGCCGTCAAGGGTTTTGGTATCTATTTCTACTTTAGCCACCTGTATTGTTTTTAAAGTTCCAAGAGTCATTATTTAGTTTATGGCTTTCGCCAAAAGGCGGCAAATTTAAGGGTTTCGTTTTGTTATCGTGCTAATAAAAATTGTTAATCGCTGATTTACAGGCTATCTTGATTTAGGCTAACAGATTTTGTTTATGGAACGGCGATAAATCACCTTGCTGACACCAAACACAAATAAAAAAACCCTGATCGCCCGTTTGGATCCGGCAGTCAGGGTTCGGATTAAATTGTTTAACCAGAATCTTTTTATCTTTGAAAACTTTCCGTCATCGTGTGGGTTTATCATCAAAACAAGGAACAATTTTTGGAAAGCGTCGGAGTTTTTCTTACGTAGATTTTCAACATTAAAAAACAAGTAGAGATGCGTTTTTCGATAATTATACTGCTTTTTGTAATTTTTCCGATGCTGGTTTCAGCGCAGGCTACAACCACTTCGGATACACTTCCCGAAGCAATGTCTGCTGACACTTTGCAGTTCCTAAAATTCGCTGACGCTACCTCGCTCCCACTTACGCGCACCGACAAAAAAGTGAGCGTGCGCATGGAATTGGGCAGCACTTTTGGCCTGGGCAATGGCAGCGAGGGTTTGTTTGGCGTGTATGCTGCTCCGCACATCAGCTACCTGGTTTCACCACGGTTTCGGGTGAATGTGGGAGCCGTGATTCAAAACAGCAATTTCCTGAATTATTACAATCCCTATTACAGCCATTATCCTGAATACACACGCACTTTCGATAGCAACATTACCACCACGCAAGTTTATGCCGAAGGTGCGTATCTTGTTAATCCGCGCCTGGTGGTGAATGCACGCGTTTATAAAACGGTGTCGGTGTTTGGTGAGCCGCAACTTAACCCGCGACTCAACGATCTTAACGGCGATGGCGCATCCGTAGGGTTTAATTACAAGGTGACGGATAATTTTCAGATTGGTGCAGAAGTGGGCTACAGCCGTGGCCGCCAGCTTTACGATCCGTATTACCGCCACTACAATTCGCCGTTTACTCCCGATCCTTTCTTTTCAAATCCTTTTCATCCGTTGGATTAATATCCAATTTTCCTTATTATTTTTTTATAAAATCATTGCCGATGCTTGTCGTTTTATCGCCCTCCAAAACGCTGAATTTTGATTTCGATCCGCCAAAGAAATTTTCGCACCCGGATTTTGCCAGCAAAGCCGCCGAGGTGGTGACGGTGCTGCGGAAATATTCGCCGAAAGGTTTGCAAAAGTTGATGCACATCAACCCACAACTGGCGCAGCTTAATGCACAGCGTTTCGGCGAATGGCATCTTCCTTTTACTATCGAAAATTCGCGTCAAGCGGTGCTGGTATTCAAAGGCGAAGTGTATAATGGATTGGATGCTGAAACGATGACAGCGCAGCAGCTCGACTTTGCCCAGGATCATCTTCGGATTCTTTCCGGCTTGTATGGCATTCTGCGCCCGCTCGATCTGATGCAACCCTACCGGCTCGAAATGGGTACGGATATCAAAATTAAAAGAAAGAAAAATTTGTATGAGTTCTGGAAAAAGAATGTCACGGCGCACATCTCTCAGTTGTTGCAGAGCTGCGACCAGCCACTGCTGATCAATCTGGCATCCGACGAATATTTTAAAGCCATCGACACTGCCGCCCTTAAAGCGCAGATCATTCAGCCCCAGTTTAAAGATATGTCGGGAGGTAAATATAAATTCATCACCATGTACGGCAAAAAAGCACGGGGCATGATGACGCGCTTTATCATCGAAAACGAAATTACCGATGCCGATCAGCTCAAACTTTTCGACGACGATGGATATTATTATAATGATCAGCTAAGTAGCGGCAACAAATGGGTTTTCACCAGGGGGTAAAGTAGAGGGGAGAGGTTAGAGGGGAGAAATTGGATATACCCCTGCTTTTCTAATCATTGGAACGGGAAGAGCCTGTAAAAAATAGACCGGACGAGGTACAACCTCGTCCAAATACAAGAAAAAGAACACAAAACGATTTAAAAATTAAAAAAGCAATAGACACACATGCCGAAAATAATCATGCATAATCACACGAGCGTCGATGGCGCTATTGCGGGATTTCAAATAAATCCGGCGGAATATTACACCGTCGTCAACAGTTTTTCGGCGCAAATGTATCTGGTGGGATCGGAAACAGCCCGCCTCGGAATAAAACACTTTGGTAAAAAACACCAGCCGGAAACGCTTGCCGATTACAAACCAGCCAAACACATTCCCAACGACAGCAGACCCTATTGGGTAATTCCCGACAGCGAAGGCAGATTGCTGGGGCAACTTCACCACCTCCGGCAATACGAACATTGCCGCGAAGTAATTGTGCTGATAACTGCCGAAACACCCGCCGAATACAGCCAGTACCTTCAGGAGCGGCAATATCCTTATTTTGTCGCCGGTGAGGTAAAAGTGGATTTCAAAAATGCCTTCGCGCAGTTGGACGAAAAATATACTTACCAAACGATGGTAACCGACAATGGCGGGAAGCTCAGCGCCGTGCTCCTCGACAATGCGCTGGTAGATCAGATAAGTCTGGTGATTTCGCCCACCCTTACCGACCGCAAAAACCCGAAGCTGTTCGGAGAACTAAAGCTGGGGAAAAGGGTGATAAAGCTGAATCCTGTAAAAGCTGAAATAATGGAAAGCAAGAATATCCGGATGCTTTTTGAGGTGGTGAAGTAAGAGGATAGAGGTTAGAAGTTAGAGGATAGAGGTTAGAAGTTAGAAGTTAGAGGATAGAGGTGGATATTAATAGGATTCCTGTTTTATCAGGGAGTTACAATTTGCTTCTGGGAGTTCCGGTATTTCAAACAGATTATTCAGCCCCCTCCTCTACCACGATAATAAACGTTTCGTCCTCGCCAGCCATCAGGTACTTTTCGCGGGCAAGCTTTTCCATGCTTTTCGGGTCGGTTTCGAGCTGGTGCAGCCAGAGGCTGTCGGCTTTGTATTCGTTGAGATAAAACTCTTGCTGGGCTTTCACCTCGCCCAATTCCCGGTTGAGCTTTATCTGCTGAATCCAGCTATTGGTGTCGAAAAAAAACATCCAGACCAAAAAGGCTGTGAGTACCAGGAAGTACTTATTCTTTAGAAATTTGGGCATCTTTTTTATCATCGCGCAGATAACTTTTAATTAAAGTCCAAAAATACAATTTTGCCCGACAACTCAATCAAAAATATTTATCAACAAATTCGTCAATCCCCGTCATGTCTGTCATTGCGCATGCCTTTGATTGCATCGGGTGATTTTGGTATTAAAAAATTAAAACTATTTTTACGGCCACTTCATAAAAAAATTTTTAAACTATAAATAGCGCTGATTATTAACTTTTAATTTTTACAAAATGAATTTTCAAAAATTTACACGCTACACTTTACTTACAGTTCTTGCTTTGTTTCTGCTTACAGGCCTGCGCGCCCAGGAGCAAAAAATTGCTTACACTGATTCGTGGCAAAAGGCTGGCTACACTTTACTCAATGCCAATCGCTCCAACGTACAGGTCAACTTCTCAATCCGCGAATTTACTATTGCCGACACACGCATCAATGGCGCACCCATGCAAAATATCATCCTCGACGGGGTGATGCTTCCCAACGACGAAGGGGCGCCCAACCTTCCGGGCACAAGCCGCTATATTGCTGTTCCCGAAGGAGCGCGGCCGGTGCTAAAAATTACCGACTACCGCACCGAACTTATCAAAAATGTGGAGGTGGCTCCCTCGCCACGCATCCCGCTCGAAACCGAAAAAGGTGAGCTGGAATATCACAAAGGCGCCATTTACAGCCAAAATGCTTTTTATCCAAAAAATCCAATTCAGATTTCTGAAGTTACCGAGATTCGTGGCGTTGACGCTGTGATGCTCGGCATTACTCCTTTCCAATACAATCCGGTAACCAAGGAATTGTTGGTCTATCGCGATGTGGAAGTAGAGATAACTTTTGAAGGTGGTCGTGGCGAGTTTGGCGACAACCGCCTGCGCAGCCGCTGGTGGGACCCCATAATGAAAGATGTGTTTTTTAACTATGCTTCGCTGCCACAAGTTGATTATAACCAACAACATCAGCAAGCCAAAAAGAACCGCGACGAAGGTTTTGAATACCTGATCGTGGTTCCTAACAATCCTGAGTTTATGCAATGGGCCGATTCTATCAAAGAGTTTCGTCAGAAGCAAGGCATCCTCACTGGCATCGTTACCCTGGCCGACATAGGCACCAACAGCACTACCGGCCTGGAAACCTATTTCAACAATATTTACAACACCTGGACGATTCCGCCGGCTGCCATCCTGCTGCTGGCCGACTATGGCACCAACGCCGCCAACACCATCACTTCGCCCATTTGGGATAACTATTGCGCCTCGGATAACATCTTTGCCGACGTGAACAACAACGACATGCCCGACATTATCTTTGCCCGTATCACGGCAAACAATGCGCAGCAGCTCCAGGTGATGGTTACCAAGTTTATCCATTACGAAAAAAACCCTCCTATCGATCCCGATTTTTATCATAAACCCATTACAGCCCTGGGCTGGCAAACCGAACGCTGGTTTCAGCTTTGCTCGGAGGTAGTGGGAGGTTTCTGGCGCAAGCAGGGCAAAGACCCGGTACGCGTAAATGCGATTTATCAGGGAACTCCCGGCAACGTGTGGTCATCGACTACTTATGGCAACACCACCGCTGTGGTAAACTATTTTGGCCCTAATGGTGAAGAGTACATTCCACAAACTCCCGCCGAACTGGGTGGATGGTCGGGCGGCACTGCTGCCATGGTAAACACCGCCATCAACAACGGCGCTTTCATGCTTCAGCACCGCGACCACGGTTTTGAACAAGGCTGGGGCGAGCCAGATTACACTTCTTCCAACATCCCTTCTTTGCACAATACCGATTTATGTTTTGTATTTTCGATCAACTGCCTTACCGGCAAATACAATATGAGCGGCGAATGCTTTACCGAAAAATTCCATCGCTATACTTACAACGGCCAGAATTCAGGCGCCTTAGGATTGATAGCAGCTTCGGAAGTATCTTATTCATTTGTTAACGACGTCTATGTTTGGGGAATGTTTGATAACATGTACCCGGAATTTATGCCCGATCAGGGCGGCCCTGTGGAAGAACGCGATCTGCTGCCTTCATTTGCCAACGCTGCCGGAAAGTACTTCCTGCAGCAAAGCGCCTGGCCGTATAATACCAACAACAAAGAAGTAACCTACAACCTTTTCCATCATCACGGGGGCGCTTTCCTGCAGGTTTATTCTGAAGTCCCGCAAGACCTTACGGTAATGCACAATCCCGTGCTGATAAGCGGTGAATCTTCATTTACGGTTACCGCCGAAGAAGGCGCGTTCATTGCCCTTACGGTAAATGGTGAAATCATTGGCACCGCCGAAGCTACCGGTGCTCCGGTTTCGATAAGCATCGAGCCTCAATTGCCGGCAAATATAATGTTGGTAACCATTACCAAACAAAACTACTATCGCTACGAGCAAGGTGTAGAGATCATCCCACCGGCTGGCCCCTACATCGTTTATAACGAAATGCAAATCGACGACGCTTCGGGTAATGCCGACGCAATGCTCGACTTTAGCGAAAACGTTTTGCTGGACGTAACATTAAAAAATGTAGGCGTCGAAAATGCCAACAATGTAATTGCTACGCTTGTTACCGATGACGAATTTATTACCATCATCGACGGCGAAGCTGACTATGGAACCATTGGCGCCAACGCCATAAAACTTCTGGCTGGCGCTTTCCAGATTGAAGCCGCCGGAAATATTCCGGATAACCATACAGTGATTTTTACCATTTCGGCTTCCAATGGCACCGACAGTTGGGTCAGCAACTTTAGCATCAAAGCACATGCACCAATGCTCGAAGTGCTTAGTATTACAGTAGCAGATGCTGGTGGTAACAACAATGGCTTCCTCGATCCGGGTGAAACCGCTGATATCATCTTCGAAACTGCCAACAGCGGAAGTAGCGCTGCCATGGATGTAAATGCAGTGCTCTCCTCAATGAGTCCGTTTATTACACTCAACAATACCACTTATAATCTCAACACTTTGGAAGCCGGCGCCACTGGCACCGCTACCTTCAATATTACCGTACTTCCCACCACACCTATCGGAACCGTAGTTAGCATGGTTTATACCGTTGAAAGTGGAATGTACGAACTGGAGGAAGTGGTTGGGCTAAAAGTAGGTTTGATCATCGAAGACTTCGAAACCGGCGACTTTGGCCAATACGAATGGGAATTTGCCGGCAACGGCAACTGGACTATTACCAACGTAAGCCCTTACGAAGGAACCTATAGCGCCAAATCAGGCACCATCAGCAGCAATCAATCTACATCTCTGAAAGTGACCATGGATGTGATGAATGATGATGAGATTTCATTTTACCACAAAGTATCTTCCGAAGGCAGCTACGACTTCCTGCGTTTCCTCATCGACGGCACCGAAAAGGGCAGTTGGTCAGGAACCACGCAATGGGCACAAGCCACCTACAATGTATCCGCTGGCGAACATACCTTTGAATGGAAATACCAAAAAGACCAATCTGTAAATGGTGGCTCCGACTGCGGCTGGATCGACTATATTACTTTCCCGGCAGCCATGAACGATGCCCTGGTAGTATTTGCCGGTGCCGACGATCAGATTTGCGAAGGCAATACCTATTCTCTCAACGCCACCGCATTAAATTACGAAACAATAGTGTGGCAAACCAGTGGCAGCGGTACTTTCGACGATATTACCACACTTAACCCAACTTATACACCCAGCGCCGACGACATTGCTGCCGGCCAGGTGACACTTACGGTAACCATTTATGGCAACAGCCAAACCATGACTGATAGCATGATCCTCGGTTTTGTGCCAATACCGGGTCAGTGTGCGGTACCCGAAGGCGAAAGCGCTTTGTGTCAGAATCCCGGAACAACAACTTACCAAACTGAGGTGATGAATGATGTGGATGACTACATGTGGGTGCTGATGCCGGAAAGCGCCGGTACAATAAACAACACAGGTGCTACCGCCACCATCATCTGGGATGCTGCTTTCACCGGCTCCGCGCAGGTAATGGTTAAAGGCAACAACGATTGTGGCGAAGGCGACATGTCGGAGCCATTGGATGTAGTTGTTGAGCCATTTCCCGCTGCAGGCCTGCAGCCCGCCGGCGAATCAGAACTTTGTCAGGGTAATACTGCCACTGTTTATACTACCACTACTATTGCCAATGCTGATACATACATGTGGCAACTTGTTCCGGGCACAGCAGGTACACTCAACGGCAGCAACATGGAGATAACGATAACCTGGAATAATACCTGGGCCGGTGATGCTTTGCTTTCAGTAAAAGGAGTTAATGAATGTGGAGAAGGCGAATTTTCGACGCCGTTGGCAATCACTTTACAATCTGGTCCGGCTGCTGCCATGCAGCCAACCGGCGACACCGATCTTTGCCAGGGCACTCCTGTTTCTGTTTATGCTACCGATGCCGTGGCTTACGCTAATACTTATCTGTGGGAACTTACCCCTGCCGAAGCCGGCACCATCAGTGGCGATCAGACAGAGATTCAGGTTACCTGGACTGACAACTGGACTGGCGAGGCTATGCTTAGCGTTAAAGGTATGAATGCGTGCGGCGAAGGTGAGGTTTCTACACCGCTGGCAATTATGATCAAAGCTTTCCCGGGCATACCGACTACACCGCAAGGTGACACCGATCTGTGTCAGGGCACCGCAAGCTCCACCTATACCACCGCCGGCGCTACCGCCGCCACCGAATATGTGTGGGAACTCCTGCCCGCAGAAGCTGGCTACATCACGACCAACGGAATGAATGCTGAAGTAGCCTGGGCAACGGATTTTACCGGCGATGCAATGGTTCATTTGAAAGCAATGAATGACTGTGGTGAAAGCATGTTTTCCCAGGCGCTCAACATCATGTTGGCGACGCTTCCTGGACAGCCACAAAATATCTCCGGATTTGCCGAAGTTTGCAAAGGCACCATGAAAGAATACAGCGTGGCAGATATTGCCGAAAGCACCAGCACCATGTGGAAAATAGAACCGGCAGAAGCAGCTACACTTACCTACACAGGTCAAAACTGCGAGGTTTCTTTTAGCGATGCATATATGGGAGCGGCAAGCCTCATGGTACAAGGTGTAAACGACTGCGGCGAAGGCGCCTGGTCAGAAGCATTTATCATCACCATCAACGACTGCACCGGAATTGGCGAAAACGACGAGAGCAACATGAGCGTTTATCCCAACCCTGCAAACAGTAGCTTCACACTACGACTAATTGGCAACGACCTGGTGACACTCACCCTGATGAACAGCATTGGCAAAACCGTTTATACACGCACCGGCATCGCCATTAACGGAACCACCACCACAACTATTGATGCCTCGCAACTGGCTGCTGGCATTTATTACCTTAAAGTGGAAGGTACCGAAATCAATGCTTCACAAAAAGTGATCATTCGTAAATAATTATAGCTTCATCCGCTTGCCGGATCGAATCATGAAAGGGAATCCCGTAATCAGGGGTTCCCTTTTTTGGTTGGCGGAGGTCAGTCTTCAGTTCTCAGTCTTCAGCTCTCAGTCTTCAGCTCTCAGTCTTCAGCTCTCAGTCTTCAGTTCTCAGTCTTCAGCTCTCAGTCTTCAGCTCTCAGTCTTCAGTTCTCAGTCTTCAGTTCTCAGTCTTCAGTTCTCAGTCTTCAGTTCTCAGTCTTCAGCTCTCAGTCTTCAGCTCTCAGTCTTCAGCTCTCAGTCTTCAGTTCTCAGTCTTCAGTTCTCAGTCTTCAGTTCTCAGTCTTCAGCTCTCAGTCTTCAGCTCTCAGTCTTCAGCTCTCAGTCCTCAGCTCTCAGTCTTCAGTTCTTAGTCTTCAGTTCTCAGTCTTCAGTTCTCAGTCTTCAGCTCTCAGTCTCCAGTTCTCAGTCTTCGGTTCTCAGTCTTCAGTTCTCAGTCTTCAGTTCTCAGTCGCCAGTCATCGGTCGCCAATCATCGGTCGCCAGTAGCAGAAACATATTGTAGATCAGAAATGGAAGTTGCTGATCAAAATCATTGCGACATCAAATAAAGGATGAATTGCAAAGTTTCCCGGACGAGGCGATTTTTTTTGACAAACAACGTGTAATGAAAACAACCCAGACCACATATGGCAATTCATTACCACAACCCAAACCGGTAATGGATGCAGATAGCAATAAAAGCCATTTGAAGGCGATTTCTGATTTTTAAGGGAAGTGGAAAATTCCATCCCTGTTGCTGTTTTTTAATTTCTACTTTTGCGCCTCAAAATTCATTGACGATAATGGTTTTCAGCAGCGCTGTTTTTCTTCTGGTTTTTCTACCGGTTTTTTTAATCACCTACTACCTGGTGGGTTCGCGGCTGAAGAATTACACCATCCTTTTGTTCAGCATTTTCTTTTATGCCTGGGGGGCGCCCGACTTTGTGTTTGTGGTGCTTGGCTCGATGATCGTCAACTTTTATGTGGTACAGGCTATGCAACGCTCCGTGCGAATGCATTTGAAAGGCTTGCTGCTCGGCTTGTCGGTGGCTATTAATTTGGGGTTGCTGCTTTATTTTAAATATGCCAACTTTTTCATCGACAATGTAAATGCGCTCATTTCGACGATGGGATTGGGCAGCGACATACCCTGGGCAAGCGTGGCGCTGCCGGTGGGCATTTCATTTTTTACGTTTCAAAGCCTTACCTATTCGGTGGATGTGTATCGCAAAGTGCATGCGCCGCTGCAAAAACTCACCGATTACATTCTTTATATCCTGATGTTTCCGCAGTTGATTGCCGGGCCTATCGTCCGGTTCAATTTTATTGCTGATCAGATAACCCACCGTAACGAAACTGCCGACGACCGGCTGCTGGGGATGTTTCGTTTTATTATTGGGCTGGCCAAAAAGGTATTAATAGCCAATGTGCTGGGCGCCGAGGCTGATCGCATCATGGCACTCGACCCGGCTACCATTTCATCGGCTACAGCCTGGATGGGAATATTGGCTTACACTTTTCAGATTTATTTCGACTTCGCCGGCTATTCCGATATGGCCATCGGCATTGGCCGGATGATTGGCTTTACCTTTCCCGAAAACTTCAACAATCCCTACGTCTCGCAAAGCATCACAGAATTCTGGCGCCGCTGGCACATCACGCTGGGCGCCTGGATGCGCGATTATCTGTACATCCCGCTGGGGGGCAACCGCGTAAAGACTCTGCGACGCCTCTACTTCAACCTTTGGTTTGTTTTTCTGGTGTCGGGGCTGTGGCATGGCGCTTCGTGGAATTTTGTGATCTGGGGCGGCTACCATGGCTTTTTCCTGATCCTCGACCGCATCTTTTTGCTAAAACTGCTGAAACGTTCCGGCAGAGTATTTAGCACTGTTTTTACTTTTTTTGTGGTGGTAATGGGATGGGTGTTTTTCCGGGTGGAAGATTTTGCTACAGCAATGGTTTATTTTCAGCGACTGTTTGCCTTCGACCGGGGCACCATACCGCTCCTCTACGATCCGGAAGTTGTCACCATTCTGATTGTTGCCCTGTTTTTCTCTTTTATCACCATCAGCAAAGCCGGTCTGCAACTGCAAGACAAAGTATATTATGCAAAATATCCGCCACAGCGAAAATATGTAATGTTTGTCTGCACGCTGGTTTTATTTATAATGTCGCTGGCATCCGTCACCACATCGGGATTTAATCCATTTATTTATTTCAGGTTTTAATGACGAAAAAGAGAACATACCAATTATCGCAATGGCTCTTTGTGCTGTTTATGGTGGTGCTTCTGATACCGACTGTACAAGGGTTGTTTCGACCTTTGGAGGTGGCTCCTTTGAAAGGCGACATCCGTTTAGTGGAGCGTCCGCAGGTTTCTGTGGGAGGATGGTTTGATGAAACGCTACAACAAAACACCGAAAGCTGGATCAACCAGCATTTTGGTTTTAGAAACACGTTGGTGCGGCTTTACAACCAATGGCGGTTTTGGTTGTATGGCAAATCGAGTGCACGCGGTGTGCTCATTGGCAAAGAGAACTATCTCTACGAAGAAAATTATATCAAAGCATACTACGGACGTGATTTCGTGGGCGATTCGCTAATACGTGCGCGCGTGGAAACTTTGAAAAAAATACAGGACACGTTGCAGTGGCTTGGCAAAACGATGGTAATTTGTATTGCTCCTGGCAAAGGACAGTTTTATCCTGACTACATCCCCGAGGAAATGCGCAGCGAGCCATCAGCAACAAATTATCAAACATTAATAAAAGAAGCCAACAAACAAGGATTGGAATTGATTGATTTCAATGCGTGGTTTCTGCAAATGAAAGACACTTCGCGCTATACACTATATCCCAAAACTGGTATCCACTGGAGCCACTGTGGCAGCGAGCTGGCACTGGATTCGCTGATGCGGTTCATTGAGCAACGCCAGCATGTGGACATTCCTGATTTTGTAGTAAAACGGCGTTACTTACCTGACGAAATGATGGCGCCTGAAGCCGACATAGAAGAAGGGATGAACCTGCTGGTGGAGTTGGATCGTTTCCCGATGGTTTACAGCGATGTTGCTGTAGAAAATCAGGACAAACCAAAACTCAAATTCATGATTGTTTCCGATAGTTTTTTCTGGCAACTGCACAACCGTGGGTTCATGTCGTCGGTTTTTGATGATGGACAGTTTTGGTATTACAACCAAACTATTTACCAGCCAACGCTACCCTCCGGCCGCCCGGTGGACAGTGCCAATGTGCGGCAGGAGTTGTTAAACAAAGATGTAGTTGTGCTGCTCACCACCGATGCCAACCTGCCGGCTTTCCCCTGGGGATTTGATGCGCTGGCATACCGCGCGCTGTTTGTCGGCGACAGCGCCTACCAGGCACAGCGCGAAGAAAAAATCCAGGGCTACATCTTTGCCATCGAAAATACAGCCGAATGGCTGGAAATGATACGCCAAAACGCCGCTGAGCGCAACCTGCCTCTCGACAGCATGATACGCGTCAATGCCATTTACATGGTGGATATGGAGGAGAGGAAAAAATAAAGAATTGCCTCACCGAACCCAAGAAATATTATTTTTGCGGCATGGGATGCTAGCTCAGTTGGTTCAGAGCGCTGCCTTCACACGGCAGAGGTCACTGGTTCGAATCCAGTGCATCCCA
>SABY01000077.1 GCA_009928785.1 Clostridia bacterium
GGCAGTCCTCACTGAAAACGGATGCAAACAACAAACAACGAACAACAAACTTGAGCGCAGCGAAATCCCGAGAGCGCAGCGATTCGGGAAACAAACAACGAACAACGAACAACGAACATTCCCTGCTCAGCCACGCGCCCAACAATTACCCAAGCTTTGCTATAACGTCGAAGCAGCCTTTTACCTTTTGGTTTTTCTCAACCAGCACTTTGGTGCCCAGTGGAAGAAAAATATCTACCCGTGAGCCAAATTTTATAAACCCCAATTCTTCGCCCTGGTCAATGTCCAGGCCTTCGTCGGCATAACACACAATGCGCTGCGCCACCGCACCGGCAATCTGGCGTACCAGAATTTCAGCCTTGTTTTCGGGTTGTATTACAATGGTAGTTCGCTCGTTGAGCTCAGATGATTTGGGATGCCACGCTACCAGAAATTTCCCCGCGTGGTGCCGGTAATAATTGATTATTCCGCTAAGGGGATACCAGTTTTTGTGCACATTGTTGGGCGACATAAAGATAGAAATTTGCAGGCGCTTATCCTTAAAATATTCGTTTTCGAAAGCTTCTTCTATTACCACCACTTTGCCATCGGCGGGCGCAATTATTTGACTATTGTTGATTTGAACTGTGCGATAAGGATCGCGGAAAAAGCGCAGGATGAAAAGGTAAAACACTATGGCAGCCACATAAGCCACATAATGCACAGGGGTTTGCACGGGATTGAAATAGTTGATGGCTGTTAAGGCTGATGCCAGCATCAAAATTACGATCACAATCGTGGAATATCCTTCTTTATGGATTTTCATAATCAATGGAGAAACAACATGAGATAAACAAAAACTGCCGGAGCCGCCAGCAGAGCCGCGTCGAAGCGGTCGAGCAGGCCACCATGGCCAGGCAATACACTCCCCGAATCTTTTACTTTGATACTTCTTTTGAGCATCGATTCGGCCAAATCGCCAAAGGTACCAAAAATCATGACCAGAGCTGCAATCACCAGCCAATGCAAAAGACTTACCTCCTCCCAAAAACCTGCGATAATAAAAGCTGCTGCAAATCCCGCCGCAAAACCACCAATAAGACCTTCCCACGATTTCTTGGGTGAGTGCCGCTCGAACAAACGATGCTTGCCAAGCCATACGCCAAACAGATACGCAAACGAATCGTAAACCCAGAGCAGAATAAAAAATCCTAACAAAACGGATGGCTGATCGCCAGTGGGTGCCAGGGTGGGATTGAAGAAAAAACTGAGCAGAGCAAAAGGGATTACGATATAAAAAATGCCAAAAACATTCAAGGCAACGTTGCGAAAGGGTGTGGGTGATTTGTAATATAATTCGGATATCAGCAAAAGAGGCAGCAACAATAGATTAACCAACATCATACGCGGTTCTATCCATTGCAACGAAACCAATGCCAGGGTGGTGTAAACAACCAACCCGGCAGCTATGCCTGCCACATGGCGGATGTGATAATGCCCGATAACGCCCATCATCCTGTGAAACTCATAGAGCGTCCACAGGCTTATGACCAGAAACAGCAACGAAAATAGCAGATGGCTGTAAAGAACCGATCCGGCCACAGCCACTACAAAAAGCGCCCCCGTGAATATCCTCGACCAGAAATTATTCACTTTCGTGGTGCTCGCTGAGGAGCTGACGTGCTTTTGCTTCGTTTTGTGTTTCGACATACAAATCTACGCTGCCTAATAAAAACTCCGAGTCCTGCTTATTGAGGATGCTGCATTCGATGCCATTTTCTTTGAGCATACCGGCAGTGATTTGTACCGAGGCCATATTGCTTGCGCTAAACACGTGTACCCAATTGTCCAGTTTTTCCATTTTGATTTAGAGTTTAATTATTAATAGTCTTCATAATTATTTTTGATTTCAGGTGTTCTTCCGCTTTTATTCCGTATGTCAGTTGTCTTCTTCTGCTTCTACCAGCAAGATATAAAGTTGCTTCGGGCCATGAGCACCCATCACCAAAGTTTTTTCGATGTCGGCAGTGCGGCTTGGCCCCGAAATAACGGTGATGGCCGAAGGCAACGTAGCACCATATTTTTTCTTCATCAGCTCAAAACCATCACGCAGGTTACTCACCAACTGATCGGTGGTGGCTATTACCACATGCACCTCCGGAAAAACGTTGAGCCGCCGCCCCGACAATTGCCGTGACGAAACCATGATGGAGCCGGTGCGGGCTATCAGGCATTCGCACAGCGTAAGACCTATGCTGGCATTCATCAGCGCCACCGGCTCAGCCTGAAAAGCTATCTCATATTCCTGGAGCAAACTCTTCAGCGCAGGGTCGAAACAAAAAATCTCGCGGTTGCTATTTTCATAAATAATGAACTTCAGCTTCTCAATCATGTCGGCTTCGTCTTCGCAATAGGCAAACTTGCCGGCCAGGCGTGTAAACTCCTGTGCAAAAGTTACCTCAATGGATTCTTTAAAATCCTGAAAAACTGACGACTCAAAATCGACATCTGTAAATGGGGCGTCGGTTTTGTCGATCAAAGCATTGCGAATGCTCTTAAAGACTTTTTCTTTTGAGGTAGTTTCGTTCATCCGCCTTTGGTAATATTATGATTCCGATGATTTATTACCCTTTCCGCCTGACTCTTTTGCGCCAGCGTCAACAGGTTTATCAGCCACAGCTTTGGAATCTTTCTCTTTCTTTTCGCTTCCATTTTTGCCGGCTTCTTCCTCGGCCAGTCGCATTTCTTCTTTCACCTGTTTTAGCTTTTCGCGCATGCGTTGGCGTTCTATCACCAACTCTTTTTCGCGCTCTATGTCGCGTTTAAAAGTCCGTTTGCCGAATATTTTCTCCAGGTCTTCCTTAAAGATCACCTCTTTCTCCAGAAGTACCCGCGCCAGTTGATCCACTTTTTCTTTGTTTGCGGTAAGCAACGACACGGCTTTTTGATAAGCCTCTTCGGCAAGTTTGTGCACCTCTTCATCTATGATCTGGGCAGTGCGCTCGCTGTAGGGCTTGGTAAACGAATACTCCTGTTGACCGGTAGAATCGTAATAGCTGATGTTGCCAACGCGCTGGTTAAGCCCAAAGTAAGTGATCATGGCAAAAGCCTGCTTGGTGATTTTCTCAAGATCGTTGAGCGCGCCGGTAGAAATTTTGCCAAAGTGTATTTGCTCGGAAGCGCGTCCACCTAAGGCGGCAGTCATTTCATCAAACATCTGATCGAAAGTGGTGATTTGCCGCTCTTCGGGAAGATACCAGGCTGCACCCAATGCTTTGCCGCGCGGCACAATGGTAACTTTTACCAAAGGTGAGGCGTGTTCGAGCAGCCAGCTTACGGCAGCATGGCCAGCTTCGTGGTATGCAATGGTTTGCTTTTCGTCTTGTGAAATTATCTTATTGCGTTTTTCCAACCCACCAATGATTCGGTCGATGGCGTCGATAAAATCCTGCTTTTCCACCACCTTCTTGCCCTTACGCGCAGCAATGAGCGCAGCTTCGTTACACACGTTGGCAATATCGGCGCCGGAGAATCCGGGTGTTTGTTTGGCCAGGAAATCCACATCCACAGATACATCAAATTTTATGGGCTTGAGATGCACCAGGAAAATTGCTTTACGTTCTTCGAGGTCGGGCAGCTCAACATGAATCTGGCGGTCGAAGCGACCGGCGCGCAAAAGCGCACGATCAAGAATGTCGGCGCGGTTGGTAGCAGCCAGAATGATAACGCCGGCATTGGTGCCGAAGCCATCCATTTCGGTGAGCAACTGGTTGAGGGTATTTTCGCGTTCGTCGTTGGCGCCGGTCATGGCGTTGCGTCCGCGTGCCCGTCCGATGGCATCTATCTCGTCGATGAAAATAATACACGGCGCTTTGTCTTTGGCCTGTCGGAACAGGTCACGAACCCGTGAAGCACCTACTCCGACAAACATTTCCACAAAATCGGAACCGGAGATAGAGAAAAACGGAACATCAGCCTCACCGGCCACTGATTTGGCCAGCAAAGTCTTGCCGGTTCCGGGAGGGCCTACAAGCAAAGCTCCTTTTGGGATTTGCCCACCAAGCTCGGTATATTTGTTGGGATTTTTCAGAAAATCGACTATTTCCATCACCTCCACCTTGGCCTCCTCCAGGCCGGCTACATCTTTGAAAGTAATTTTTACGTGGGTGTCTTTATCAAAAAGCGTTGCTTTGCTTTTTCCGATATTAAAGATTTGTCCGCCACCGGCGCCGCGTCCCATCATGCGCATAATAAAAATCCAGATTACCACCAGGATGATCATGGGTATGAGCCAGCTCACATTGTCGAACCAGTTGGTGCGGTTTTCGTTTTGGATATAAATAGGCTCGGCAAAACCTTCCTGTATCTCCGATACCTGCTGTTCGAAGCTTTCTACCGACCCGATGGTGTATTTATAGTGGGGCGCGGTGCCAAACATTCCGTTTTGTTTTTCGGTGGTCAGGTCTTTGTATCGCGATTTGGTGAGGCGGTCTTCTTTTATAAATATTTCCGCAAATTCTCTGTTTACCAGTACGATTTTATCAACGTCCTGCTCCAGTAGTATCTCGCGTAGCTCACCCCAGGCAATTTCTTTTTGAGGTGTGTCGGTGTTGAAAAAGAAAAAAGAGATAAATATAAAGGCGATGATGGTGTAAATCCAATAAAAATTGAATTTAGGCTTGCCGTCCTTTTTGGCCGGCCCCCGCAAACTTCTCAAAGGATCTATTTTATTATCTTTTGGAGTTTTGGTTGTTTTTTTATTGATGTTTTCTTCTGCCATTCTTTTTTGTAAAAATCGGGTTAAGCTTCAATTTCCTTAATTTGGGCATCAGCCCATAAACCTTCGAGGTTGTAAAACTTGCGTGTTGTTTCGTTGAAAATGTGTACCACCACATTGGAATAATCCAGCAGAATCCATTCGGCATTTTGCACGCCTTCACGGTGCCAGGGTTTTTCGCTTGTTTCTTTACGCACTGCTTCTTCCACGGCGTCGGCAATTGCCGTTACCTGGCGGCTTGATTCGCCATGGCATATTACAAAATGATTGGTTACAGCATTTTCGATCCTGGTCAAATCCAGATCAAGGATATGGTGCCCTTTTTTTTCCTGGATGCCTTTGAAAACGGATTCTAAGATATTCCTGGTGTTGTTTAACGATTTGTTTTCAGTCATTTACTATGTTTAAGTTTTCATTGCAAAAGTACTATTTTTCGTCTATAGGCTGCTTTCTTTACCTTGCAGTTCCCCAAGTAAAAGAGGCAGCAGATCAAAAACGGTGCCCGGATAAATCCTAAAAAAGTACTTTCGCAATCCGTACTCTTAACCGCTCCCTGTGTATTAATGTTCACATGAAAAAAACATTGTATAGCAACAATATCAGGCATTACCCAACGATCGACTCAACGAATGCTGCTGCCGAAAAATGGCTCGCCGAAGAACATCCTCCTGAAGGATCGGTAGTTTTGGCAGACCACCAGAGCCGCGGAAAGGGGGTTGGCACCAATACATGGCAAAGCAAGCCGGGCAGCAATTTGTTGGTGAGCACCATTTTATATCCCGACTTTCTGCCAGCGCAGCAGCAGTTCATGCTCAACAAAGTACTTTCGCTGGCTGTTCATCGCTGCGTTGCCCGGTTGCTACCCCGGCACGAAATTTACATCAAATGGCCAAATGATGTGTATGTTGGCAAAAAGAAAATTGCCGGAATCCTTACCCGCAACACCATTACCGGAACCACCCTCGAAGCTACCATAGCCGGCGTGGGTTTGAATGTGAATCAGACTAGTTTTTCTAAAGAAATTCCTAATCCTGTTTCGCTAAAGATGGCCGATGGCAAAGACCATAAACTTGAGCTTGTGCTGCAAATCCTGCTTCAGGCAATCGAACATTTCTATGGTTTACTCTATGCTGGCAATTTTGATAAAATTGATGAACAATATCTACGTGTATTGTTGAACTATCGGAAGTCGGCTAATTATCAGTCCGGACAGGAAACCTTCACCGGATGCATTACAGGCGTGGATGATTATGGCCATTTGATGATGGTGGTTGATAAAGAGATCAAAACTTTTGATATGAAAGAAATTGTATTCTTGTTTTAAAATCTAAACTTATGAAGATAGCACAAGTTGTAGCCGCCATCGAAGAATTTGCTCCGCTTCAGTTGCAGGAATCTTACGACAATGCAGGTTTGATAATTGGCAGCGCTGATGCGGAAGTGCAGGCAGCACTCGTCACCCTCGACGTTACGGATGCTGTGGTCGAAGAAGCCATCGAGCGCAATTGCAATCTTATCATAGCACACCATCCATTGATTTTTAAGGGCATCAAGCGCATCGGCAACGACACGCTGGTTGGGCGGCTGGTTACCCGATGCATCAAAAATAACATTGCCGTGTATGCCGCACATACCAACCTGGACAATGTAAAGGAAGGCGTCAACCGCATCATTGCCGACCGCATCGGTTTGCGTAATACCCGAATACTGGCGCCTATTGCTCAACAATTGCGCAAGCTGGTAACCTTTTGTCCAGTCGCCAATGCCGATGATGTGCGTTCCGCGTTGTTTGCTGCCGGAGCCGGCCACATTGGCAATTACGACAGTTGCAGTTTCTCTGTGGCAGGAAGTGGCTCTTTTCGAGCCGGAGAGGGCAGTAACCCTTTTGTTGGAAAAATTGACGAACTGCATTCTGAGCCGGAAGAACGCATCGAAACTATTTTCCCCGTCACGCGACAGCGGAAAGTGGTGGAAGCGCTGCTAAAGGCACATCCTTACGAGGAAGTAGCTTACGATATTTACACACTCGAAAACACTTTTGGCGGAACCGGCGCAGGATTGATAGGAGAACTGGAAGCGCCCGAAGAAACCATGTCGTTGCTGAAAAGACTTAAGAAAACCTTTGGTGCCCAGGGTATCAGATATACACCCATTGTCGAGCAAAAAGTATCGCGCATCGCCGTCTGCGGTGGCAGTGGCAGCTTTTTGATACATCATGCCATCAAAGCCGGAGCGCAAATATTTGTTACCGGTGATGTGAAATACCACGACTTCTTTGAAGCGGACGGACGAATGGTTATCACCGATATTGGCCACTACGAAAGCGAGCAGTTTACCAAAGAATTATTAATGAACCTGATAAAGAAAAAATATTCTAATTTTGCCGTCCAAATTTCCGGAGCAAATACCAATCCGATAAATTTTTTATAGATTAAAAAAAACAAAAACTGAGCATAAAAACATGGCAAAAGAAAGTCAAACACCTACGCCTGCACAGGTTGAAGTACCTGAAATTTCTATCGAAGAGAAACTGATGACCTTGTATCGTCTTCAGCAGATTGATTCGCAGATCGACAAAATTAAAATAATCCGTGGCGAATTACCATTGGAAGTACAGGACCTGGAAGACGAAATAGAGGGCTTGCAAACACGTATCGAAAAGTTTCAGGAAGAGGTGAAAAGCTACGAAAAGCAAGTGTCAGAGAAGAAACTATCGATAAAAGAAAGTACTGCACTTGTTAAGAAATACGAAGAGCAGCAGATGAATGTGCGCAACAACAGGGAGTACGATTCGCTGAGCAAAGAAATTGAATTTCAAAACCTGGAAATACAACTGGCCGAAAAACGCATCAAAGAATTTAGCACCGCTTTGGAGCTAAAGAATGAGCAGATTAAAGAATCGAAGTCTTTGCTTAAAGAACGTGAGTCGGATTTACGCGTCAAAAATTCGGAACTCAAAGGTATTGTGCAGGAAACCGAAAAAGAAGAGCAATCGCTGTTTAACAAGTCAACGGAGCTGAAAAAGAATATCGACGACCGCCTGGTGGTGGCCTACAACCGCATCCGCACCAATGCCCGCAACGGCCTGGCGGTAGTTCAGATTGAAAGAGACGCCTGCGGTGGGTGCTTCAACAAAATACCGCCCCAGCATCATCTCGACATCCGCATGCACAAAAAAATTATCGTTTGCGAGTATTGCGGACGTATCCTCATCGACAACGACCTGGCCGACAGCCTCAAAAAATAAAACGCAGATCAGGCGACATAAAAAAACGGCACAGAGATGTGCCGTTTTTTTTTAATCCAAAATCAGAAATGAAGAAGGAAAACTTGCTATTGCAAATTTCAGGTTTGCAGGATGTTAATCGAACCTGAACCCAAAAGTGACCATAAAGTTGTAATTACCATATTTTACGTCGGCTGCTGTAGGATAGTATGCGTAGAGATTGTATTGTAAATTGCTGAACGCGTATGCCAGCGCGGCATCGATGAAGAAATCAGCATTGCGATAGCCCAATCCGCCCGACACCGTTTGCACCATACCATCGTTCACATCGTTGCTAAATGGGCTCATCTGGTAGGCATAGCCGCCACGAACCTGCATCATTCCTACAAAAAATTCCGCACCCACTCTAAAGTTGTGCGTTTGGGCGAAGTTGTCGCGAATGGTTTCGTTCTGTGTCGAAAAATCTACCGACGGGCGCAACGATGCAGTGCTGTAGTCCACATATTCATAATCAGCACTAATCAATCCTATGCTTCCCAACAAATAAGCTGCACTGGCCGAAGCACGCCACGGGGTTTTAATATCGTACTCATAGTCGCCGAGTGGCGAGTTGGCAGTAAAAGATTCACTATTGGTAAAATAAGAACGCGTGGTGCTGCTCCATTTGTCGGTGACATTGTTGAACCAGGTGGGTGTGTGAAAGGCTGCTCCCAACCGCAATTGTGGAGTTGCTTTTACGATGGCTCCAAATTTAATATTAAAGCCACTTCCTTTAGTTTCCAAATCTTCGCTTACGCTGAAATTGTCGAGGTCGCGGTTTTCAGTCATATTAAATTCTTTGTAAACCGAAGTCCGCTCATAGCGGAAATAGGGGAAGCCAAAAGTTAATCCCAAATAAATCCTGTCGTTAAGATTTACGGCGCCACTTAGCACTATCTCGTTCATAGAACCCTTGGTTTCGATAGACTTTTGTTGCGTAGCTGAAGTAAAGCCGCCGATATAGCTGTAAGCATTTACGTAAGTAAATGGGCTAACACCTATGAGTGTGTCGATAAGATAGGTGTCAAAAGCTGGTCGGGTGTCAAAAGCGTTAAGGTATTCCGGATTTTTATTCCCGGCATAATCCAGGTAAGTATCCAGCAATGAGCTTTCGTTATTGACACCCCTGATAACCATACGCTGATTAAAATCCTTGAGGCGGTTAATCCCGAAAGCTGCCTGATAATTAACTACCGGACTGCGATCGAGACGGTTGGCGGGAGCACCGGCGAGAACGATGCCAACATTTCCAAGTGCAAAGCTGTTGCGGCCATCGTCCATAGTAGTACCCCGATAGGTGCTTTCGGCATTATTAAAATTTAGAGAAGGTGTGATGGTAAACTCCGACTTTTTGTACAAACCAAGACCGGCCGGGTTGGTGCTCACAGAAGAAAAGTCGGCGCCGATGGCTCCGTAAGCGCCGGCCATGCCGACGTAGCGGGCAGTACCGGTTATCTGGGGCATGGAATAACGCAATACATCTTCTTCGTTTTGTGCCATGACACCTTTGGTCATCAACAGACACAGCAATACAATGAAAAACGGTGATCGTTTCATAATGAAATCTTTCTTATTATTTGATTAATAAAAGGTCGTTATCTGCCCCTACGCCCTGAGCCTGAAGAGGAGCTTCCGCTACTGGTGCCGGAGCTACTTCCCGATGAGCGCGATGGCGAGGATACGCTGCTGCCCGACGAGCGTGCCGGAGGCGAATAGCTTCTGCTGGGCTGGCTGTAACTTCCCGACGAACGCGACGGGCTGGTATAGCTGCGTGTGTTGGTTGGCGACTGACGGGTGTTAGCGCCTGATGGTGTTGGCGAAACACTGCGTGAGCTGCGCCCCTGATTGTCAAAACTATTTGTCGATCGTGTAGGAGTGGTGTAAGTTCTTACCTGACGCGAGTTGGGCACGGTGTATTCGTTGCTGGAGCGCGGACGTGTTGTGCTCGGCGAAGTGTAACGCTTGGGTTCGGCAGCACGTGTATTCGACAACGATTCGCTTGCAGGCTTAGCGTATCGTTTTGTACGAGAGGAGCTATTGTCGCTCTCGATGGCACGCTGTGGCTTGCTATAGTCGCGGGTTGCGGGCTGCACGTTTTGCTGCTGACGCGCGTCGCGTTGTGGTTGAACTGCAGGCTGATTTTGTGGTTTGGCATATTTCTGCTGCATCTCATTATCCATCACTGGCTGGCGGCTGGTACGCGTAGCATCCTGGGTTCCGGTTTCGGGTTTTGTGAGTTTTTCGGTGCGCGTGGCTCTTTGCGTTGTTTCGGCAGCAGTACCTGCAGGAGCTATGCTTCGCGAGGTTCGTTCGTTAACAGCCGGTGTTCCGGCAGCTCCAGCGGCGGCAGCGCCATTGATTCTGCTTTCGCGGCCGGGCGAAACGCTGCTCTTGATTTCATCATCGCCGCTACTATTGATACGTGAGCTACGACCTTCCTGGCTGCTGATGAGTGAGCTGCCACGCGTATTGCGCGGGCCGTAATAATGTTCGGGATAAACTCCTCCTTCGCCACCCGGATAATATCCACCGCCGGGGTAATATCCACCACCGGCATAGTAGCCGTTCCAGTAGCCATTGTAATATCCATTGTTGTAGCCCATCCAGTAGGAACTACCTCCGTACCAGGGAGAATACCAGGGGTCGTAATACCACGGATTGTAATATCCGCCGCCCCAGCCGTAGCCAAAACCCATCGAAAAGTACGACGAAGGAAATCCCATGCCATAGCTGAACGACAACCCAGAACCATAGTAAGGGTAGCCGCCATACACAGGAGCGTAATATCCAAAGTTGCCGTAGTTGTTTTGGAAACGATTGATCCGGTTGGCGTAATCATAATCGTAATATTCTTCCGATTCTTCAACATAGTAATACTCGTTGTTGGAAGCGGCAGGAATGGTATCTTCGACGTACTGATACGATTTCTGGTTGCTGTTTTCCACAATTGCCGATTCCGGCTCTGACGAATAGGAATAGCTGTCGTTAGCAGCAGTACCGTTGTGAATTGTTCGTGTGGTGGTGCTGGTGGTTACCGACTGGGTTACTACTTTTTTATCGCGGTCGGGGGTGTAGTAAACATCGTCGTACACTGCCGCTGTATCATACGTAGCAGTGCACGAAGTGATGGCAAAAAGTACAATTGTCAGATAAATTAAGTTTTTCATTCTAAGTCCCTCCTTATGGCTGGTTAGTTGTGATATGTGTTTTACGAATGTAGGAAGTATATTTTTATATTTTTGCATCGCTGAAATTTGAACGAAAAAATTCCAAAAACTATACCAAAAAGCTCTATGGCAAAAGATTTTCCAACGCGAGAAGAGAATTACGCACAATGGTACAACGATCTGGTGATTAAAGCCGATCTTGCCGAAAACTCAGCCGTTCGTGGCTGCATGGTTATCAAGCCTCATGGCTACGCTATCTGGGAAAAGATACAGGGCCAACTCGACAAAATGTTTAAGGCTACCGGTCATCAGAACGCTTATTTCCCATTGTTTATTCCAAAATCGTTTTTTAGTAAAGAAGCCGCCCATGTGGAGGGCTTTGCCAAAGAGTGTGCCGTGGTAACGCATTACCGGCTCAAAAGTTCGGAAGATGGCAAAGGAGTAGTTGTGGATGAAGATGCCAAATTGGAGGAAGAGTTGATCATTCGTCCTACCAGCGAAACCATTATTTGGGACACCTACCGCAACTGGATACAGTCGTACCGCGACCTCCCGTTGCTTATTAATCAATGGGCCAACGTAGTTCGATGGGAAATGCGTACGCGGCTGTTTTTGCGCACCGCTGAATTCCTTTGGCAGGAAGGACATACTGCGCACGAAACCAAAGAAGAAGCCGTAGAAGAAACATTAAAGATTCTGGACATTTATGCCGAATTTGCTGAAAAGTGGATGGCGCTACCCGTACACAAAGGATTAAAATCGGCCAACGAAAAATTTGCCGGCGCCGTGGACACTTACTGTATCGAAGCACTGATGCAAGATGGCAAAGCCTTACAGGCCGGCACCTCTCATTTTCTTGGGCAGAATTTTGCACGTGCTTTTGATGTTAAGTTTCTTAGCAAAGAAAACAAACTGGAATATGTATGGGCTACCTCCTGGGGTGTTTCCACACGACTGATGGGCGCGCTCATCATGGCCCATTCCGACGATCACGGCCTGGTGTTGCCACCAAAGCTGGCACCCATCCATGTGGCCATAGTTCCTATTTATAAAAATAGCGACCAACTGGCGGCTATTTCCGAAAAGGCCAATGAAATCAAAAAAGCGCTCGAAGCCAAAGGCATTACTGTAAAGTACGACGATCGCACCACCTTTAAGCCGGGATGGAAATTTTCGGAATACGAATTTAAAGGCATCCCGGTGCGGTTGGCCATTGGCCCGCGCGACCTCGAAAACGGAACCGTGGAAGTAGCCCGCCGCGATACGCTCGAAAAAGAGACGTATCAGATCACCGATATCGAAAATAAAATCCTGCATCTACTCGATCATATCCAGGACAACCTGTATCGCAAAGCGCTTGCTTTCCGCGAGGAGAATACTTTTGGCGTAGATACCTGGGAAGGTTTTAAAGCGCAGATAGAAAAAGGCGGCTTTGTGCTGGCTCATTGGGATGGCACCACCGAAACCGAGCTGAAGATTAAAGAAGAAACCAAAGCAACTATCCGTGCCATTCCGCTCAGCGGCAAAATGGAGGCGGGCAAGTGCATCTTTAGCGGACAGCCCAGCGAGCAACGCGTCATTTTTGCGAAAGCGTATTAAAACTATTATTCTTTAGATTGTATCAACTGCCCGCTGCTCTCGATGAAAACCTCGATGTGCTGCGGGTCGTTGGTGTAATATACATTGCCGATGTCGCGCAGGACGGCAAAAAAATAGTCGCTGCCAGCCCGCACACGGCAGTCGTTGCGGCTTTGTGCGCCCAGGTTCAGGTAAACAGAATTAAGACCCGTAAGATCGAGCCGGCCAAAACCGGCGTGATAGCAATTTGTCCGGTACGCCCTGCCACGAATGGTTACGTCAGCAGTTCCGTCGATGTTTTCGATAACTAATTTTTCGCAATCCACCTCCACCTGCACTGTGGCAGCGCTCTCACTTACACGAATCAGAAAATTCTCCTGCCGGATCGGCAACAGCGTGTGAATGTCCGCGTGAGATTTTACGGTGAGCGTATCGAACAGTGGCGCCGTAATAATAACTTTGATGGGCGCCCAGGGGTCTTTGAGCATAGGGCACGAACTCTCATTGCTAAGCACCAGCGTATTGTTTTTGTTGTTAATCCGCAGCATTGGAATGATATTTTCGCCGGCAGTGACTTGCATCATGTATTCACTGCCCTGAACCAGCGTAACTTCCAGATTGTCGTAAACCTCCACATTACCGAAAGGATACAAGCCTATGCGCTGCGTTACTATAGCTCCTTTTCCGTTGAGGCACTCGTTGAAAGTGTCGTGGCAGCCCGCAAAAAACAGTAGCAGCAACATTATAAAAGTAGAAACAACTATGTACAGATGCTTTCTCATTTATGTTTTAAAAATTCAGGTGTTAACAACTCACTTTGTCAACCTACTCCATGATACGACAAAACAAAAATCAATGCAAAGGCAACTATGCGGCATCTAAATCTTTTCAAATATAGTCGGTTTTGACGATGGTTGCAAAAGTAGCATCTTGTAGGTTTACTTCGGGTTTTAAGACACAGTCAGTCAAAAATTTTTTATTATGATAATAAGGGAGGCCGTGCGCCCTGCGCCCGGCATACTGCAAAATACCTATGCGACATCTTAATCAAATTGACTGTGTAAATGCACTTTTTCATCACAGCAGTGAAGAAATGGACGTAATATTAAATTTACCAAGGCGTTGGCAATACTGCCAGAAAGAAATTGCAAACATTGAGAGTTTCGCAAAAATTCTGGTATTTGTAAAAAATTAGAATTGTGTTATGAAGCTGGATAAATATGAATTAAAATCGGGAGAACAGCTTCAGGTTTTTGAGTTTGTTAGCATTGGAACAAATGGAAGGATTCCAAAGATTGTTCAGTACACTCAGACCAACTACAAGGATCTATACAATCTTGGCTTCGGAGATAAAAATATTGAAACTGGTGAAATTGATGATACTATTATTTCTAACAATGGAGATAGCGAAAAAGTATTAGCTACAGATGTTGCTACATTATACGCATTCATTGATAAACACAAGGAAGCAATGGTGTACGCAACAGGCAGTTCAAAATCAAGGACACGATTGTATAAAATGGGAATAACAAAATATCTTGATGAAATTAGAGAAGATTTTGAGATTTTTGGAGAAATAGAAAATGAATGGGAAGAATTTCAAAAGGATGTTGATTATGAAGCATTTCTTGTGAAACTAAAAGATAATTGATTATGACACTGAAAGACATAAATACAAAAAAGAAACCCGTTGTGTTGATTGACAAGACATTGGACTTTTTCAATGATAAAGTACTTTTCCCTAAGAAATTAGAAAAGGCAAATGAAATGTTGAAAAAAGTTGGCCTTCCACAGCTCGAGAATAAATCTCTCTAACCAACCCCGATACGGAATAGCAGTAGTTGGCACTCCTTAGCCGTCCAGGTACTGAAAAGGATGGCAGCCCAGGTTACTTTTCCATCATTTGTGATTTGAGTTTATTCTGCCGGGTTGATAAATTTTAAAATCATCATTCTGCAGCACCAACGGATAAGGCAACTGCACATCGGTGCCAAAGGTATGGCGAATCACCACGATGTATTGCAGCCCCAGTTGTTGCAAGCTGTCAACGAAAGTGGGCTGCGTTAGTTTTTGATTTTCGGCGAGCCATCCGCGACGGTGCGCAAAATACATAGGCGTGGGCTGAATGCCACTGTTGATAACGATCAGATCGTCGCGCTGCGAAATGCTGTCGAGATCAGCCTGGAGGTGCAGCAATGCGGCTTCTTGTTTTCCAATTCTGAAATCGTGTTGCTGGTTCAGGATGCCTTCGATGGCAATGATTGCAAGCGCTATTGCCATCCATTTTCGATTATTAATGATGCCAACGCCGTAGCCAGCCACCAGTGCCATGACCGGCACAAACGGAACAATATAATAGCTGTGATGCGGAAAAGCAAAGCCGGCCCGGATGATAAAAACGGAGAAGCCAGCGAAAGTTAAAACCAAAACAATCAGCAGCTTTTTATTATGGTGCAAAATGGCTGTTATAATCCCGACAACGAAAAAGGCAAAACCAATGAAGTGCAGCGCTGTTTCATAAAAACGCCCCAGGGTTTGCGGTAGATTTTCCCATATTTCGCGCGCACCCTGGCCAAAAGGCTTGCCCATGTAGTAATACCAAAACCCATAGCGCTCCACCAGATAGGGCATCCAACCAAAATAATAAAGCGCCGTTGCAAGCACGATGATAGCCGAAAGGCTTACAAAAATGATTTTTCGCCTTGCGGCAATATTTGGGCAAAACAGCAGCGGCGCAAAGATTACAAGCACATAGCCCGAAGGCAGTTTGGAAAGAATACCCGCCAGCACCAGGATTGTGTAAAGCAGTAAGTTTTTGAATCCGCGCACCTGTACCAGATAATTTAATCCATACCAACTGCCGGCTATCACCAGCGACATGGAAAAAGTGTCGGGCATAATTTTTCGCCCATAGGCAAACCACAACGACACCAGCAGAATAAACGTAGCATTAAAAGCCAACTTTTCGGAAAAGGATTGCCGGATAATTTTATAAAAATAAAAAGTGCCGATGCTTGTCACCACCAGATTGATGAGCCGGCCATACCAATGCTGATAGCCAAATATGAGCGACAGCAGATAGATGAGATAGTTGAACAACGGGAACTCCATGCCGGTGATGCCGCTCTTTTGGCCGGCAATATCTATGCGCGGAAAAAGGATGTTGTTGTCAACTTCCAGGAAATTACGCGCTACCATGGCCACATTGGTCTGGCGCCAGTTGTGCGCTACTTCCAGCGGTGGCTGCGTAATGCCGTAAAGCCGCAGCAACCCGAACAATACAATCCAAAATGTAATGCTGCGCAAATTGAATAATGGTTTTATTTTATTAAAAAACTGCATCTTTTTATTAAATAAAAATTCCCAGCCCAAAGCTCAGAAATTCGGCTTTGGCCCAGTGTGCCTGCAAAGTTACAGAAGCGTAAGTGTATCGCGTAAAGCGATATCCAAGCCCCAGCTTATTATAAACCAAATCGCCGGTGTATTCGGTATTGTAAACATAATACCCCAGGTTCATCAGCAGTGAGAGCCGGTTGAAAGTCCACTCATGCCCCAGGCTGATGCCGGCTTTGGCTACGTCTTCATAATTATCTGTTGGCACACCGTCGGCTTCCATGGCATATTTGGTCGATTCGTCATACACAGCGTCCACATCGAGCAGCAGGCGGTTGGTATTGTTATAAAATGTTCCCAGACTAATCTGTCCGATATAGACCCGAAACTCTTTGTCCCACACATCATTGTTTTCTTTCACAGCCATGGCGACGCCTATGCGCACATTTACCTTTCCTTTTCGCTTATTAATATGTTCAGGTTCTAAAAAAAGAACTTCCCGGCGGGTGATCTTGTATTCCAATCCGGCAAAAAGTGCAGGCATGTTCAGGCCATAATTAGGTGTTTTGATGGTGCCATTTGAAACATGCGTCATCGAAATGCCGGTGCTGGCGTATAGGTGCGGGCTAAGCTTTGCATTGGCTTTGAGTTCAAATTTTACCGCAGCATTGTAATGCGATCCAATGGTCAGATTTTGATAATTCTCCAAACGGTCGTACTTTTTGGTAAGATAAGCTACGCCCAATCCCACGCCGAAAGTTATCACTACTTTATCGTGACGCAGCAACGGAAGCCTTAGGTTAGGAATCACGGCGTGCATCACACCCAACTGTTCGGAGCCGCCGAAGTCGGAATAAAGCCAGGTGAGACCGATTTGGGGATAATGCCGCTGATATTCGTAATTGCGGCGGCCGTCGGTTTGCAACAGCAGGCTCACCTCCATTACCGGAAAAAAATCATCGGTGAGCACCCACATTACATCATGATGCGGAATGATGAAACTATAATGCACTTTGCTTTCGAGGCTTAGGCGATCGATAAACCGGGAGCGGGTTTGCTGTGCACATAAAACCAACGGGAGCAACAGTAATAGCACCAGCCCAAACAGTGCCTGAGGGAGAGTAGAAAAAATATGGGCTTTATTGATGTGCATGTCCGATGGGTTAAGCGGACAAAAGTAAGTTGTTTAACGGAATCTTTCGTCGAGAAGAAAAACCCCGAAGCAGAAGGAGTGACAATATTTAAGACATAGCATCAGCGGCTATAGAGATGAATGAACTTCTGCTTTATCAAAGTCATTTACCCAGCTTCCTCAATCCGCTTGTGCAAAATATCGCATCCAAAATCGAACATCCGGTTCATGTTGTCGCGATGTGTAAGATGCAGCACAGGAGGATGCTGCTGCTGTGTGTCAGGCATGAGCTGATTGGCTTCTTCCATAATTTGGTGCTGGTTGTCGGTGGCATTCGCTCCTAATTTATTCAGCAGCGAGGCGAGTTGTTGCAACGAGTTTTTTGAAGGAGCCGATTCCGTTTGTACTCCAATCGACTGCCGCACCCCGTGCGTGTTGATGTAGGTGCCGCCAATTTCAAAAGGCAACGAGGCGGGCAACACCAAATCGGCGCGGGCGGCGGTATCGGTGATAAAATAATCTTGTACCACCAAAAATTCAATTTTACCCAACCATTGGTAAACACGTGATTTGTCGATGGCGCAACCCACGGGGTCTTCGCCAAAGATGAAAATGTTTTTGAGTAATCCCTGATCGAGCAGCTTGTAGGGGCTAAGGATTTCGTGTGGCAGGTTTTTCACTTTCCAGATTTGCCCGAGTTGTTCCACAACGCCGGGCGCATCGTACGGCCGAAAACCGGGAGCCACCTTATGGCAGCCACCCATTTCGATAACACCCTGCGCGTTGTTTTTTTCTTTGAGCGCCAGGTAGCGGCGGGGCAGCAGCGAAACATCGGTAGCTCCGGCGGTAGCAAGCAACGTCAGGTTAGCAATTTCCAGGCAACTGTTCGACGAAAGCTCCTTTTCGGAACAAATCAACAGCGCGTCCGCCTGGCTGCAAAAAGATTTAGCGAAAGCGGCCAACCTGTCGATACAGCAGATGCCTGCTTTCGCGAAAAGCGCATCAAAATCCTGCTCCATCACAGCACCTTTGTAAGTATCGAAGTTTTCAATTTTCTCTCGTAGCCGATCTTCATCCAGCATAGCTCCCGAAAGGATAAAATAATTTACCGCCCGCAAAAACCAATAGTAGCTTGTGATGGTAAAACGGTGATCGGCATTTTTATTATTCGAAAAAATGGGCGCGGTGGCGACGAGCTGCACCGATGCACCGCCCTTGCTGCGCCTTTTTGCGATAAGCTGACCTACCAGCGGATGATCTTCGTGAAGCGTGCTGCCGATGATAAAAATATTATTGGCCGAATCGATGGCGCTCAACGATGCGCTGTGGCTGGCATTGTGGCCATAGCCGATGCCCCGGCCCATGTAGTGAAAACAGTTGACGTTGTTGGTGTGTGCGCCTGCCCGCGCCAGTTTCTGGATCATATAAATTTCTTCGCAGGTGAGGCGGGCACCGGCATAAAAAGCATTTTCGTCGGGACTAACGGCGCTTATCCGCTCTGTGATTTTCTGCAAAGCCTCCTCCCACGACACTTCCTCCAAATGCCCATTGCGACGCAATAGCGGACGAACCACCCGTGAAGGATCGTTGAGATAATCAAAACCCTGACTAACTTTCGGTGAGATTAAGCCAAGTTTGTTGAGCAAGCCGTTGCGTGCACCCACGCCGGTAAAAGTTTCGGCCTGATGGTGAAGGTTTATCTCAAAACCTTCAGAGCCATAGTTGTCGATACTTTGGATGATTTCTTCCGGTTGCGTATGCGTTTCAGGATCGGTATTTTTATCGTCGTTGGTCGGCATTGTTTTTATTTTTTAAAAAAATAATTCCATGGTAAATGATGTCGCCCCGTTGGGGATTTGATTCATGTCGAATTTTCGGTACAAAGTTACGCACTTTGCAAATGATAACGCCCGTTGGGGCTAAAATCACACAGATGGTTATGATTGTTAAAGTGGTAAAATTCAAATCCAAAAACATCACAACTCCATCCCTTGCCTCCCGATAATCGGAAGGCCGGGAGAAGGGGTATTCTGCGGTTCGATATTCAAAAGTTGGCTCAACGCCCTGCGCCCAGCCCTCCGCCCCCAGCGCCCCGCGCCCTGTTTTTTTTAATTCATTATTATGCGGTTCAATATTCTACGGTTCGATATTCTGCGGTTCGATATTCTACGGTTCGATATTCTACGGTTCGATATTCTAAAAACAAAAAAATATCGAACACTAAATACCCGCTCTTGAAGGTAGAATTGGCTTGATGTTCGACAAGCCGGAATTCTCCGGAGTAAAATTAACACAAAACCCTGCATCCCGAACTAATCGAACAGTATGGTTTAAAGCGAAACCGTCGCTTAAAAAAATACATGGATAACCAACGGCGTCGCTCTAAGCGACACCGTTGGTAAACTCTTTGCGCTCAGCATCCCTCGCCCCGCGCCA
>SABY01000212.1 GCA_009928785.1 Clostridia bacterium
AATCCCACATCCCAAATCCCACATCCCAAATCCCAAATCCCACATCCCAAATCCTAAATCCCACATCCCAAATCCCCAAATCACAAATCCCAAATCCCACATCCCAAATTCCAAATCCCAAATTCCAAATCCCAAATTCCAAATCCTAAATCCCAAATCCCAAATCCCAAATCCCCACATCCTAAATCCCAAATCCCAAATCCCAAATCCTAAATCCCAAATCCCAAATCCTAAATCCCACATCCCAAATCCCACATCCCAAATCCCACATCCCAAATCCCACATCCCGGTTCAATTCTCCTCTTCCGGTTCTCCAAAATCTGGATTGTTGATAAAATCATCGTCGTGCAGGGTTTTTATAAAAGCGATCAGATCGGCTTTTTCGGGCGACGTAAGTTGGATGCCACCATTGGCTACGTGGTGCATCAGCGGGTCGATGACAGGGGTATTGATAAGATGATGCGAATAAAAGTTGATGACTTCCTCAATCGTTTCAAACCGCCCGTCGTGCATGTAAGGGCCGGTGAGCCGGATGTTGCGCAGGGTGGTGGCTTTATAAGCTCCGCGGTCCATCGGGTCAGCCGTTACGCCGAAACGATCGTAGGGATCGGTGAAAACGGAATCTTTACCATTATTATAAAACTTATTTGTAGTAAACAGTGGGTTGCCGAAGCCACCGTGGCAGTGGAAACAATCGGCGCCCTCTTCGGTGGTAAAAAGCACAAAACCCCGCAGCTCTTCGGGCGTAAGCTGCACCTCGCCGCACATGTACTGGTCAAACCGGGAGTTGGCCGAGATAAGCGTGCGCACAAACTGGGCAACGGCTTTGGCAACATGGTCGGCAGTAATTTCGCGGGTGCCAAAAGCTTTGCGGAACATTTCGGGATAGCCTTCGATATTTTGTACTGTTTGCACCACGCGCTCCGGAGACGAATCAAATTCTGTGGGATCGCTGATCACCGCCAGCACGTCGGCTTCGATAGAAGCAATGCTGCCGTTCCAACCAAACGTGCCCATATTCCACACCAGATTAATCATGGGCAGCATCACGTGGTGCGTAGGTTTTCCGGTGACGCCAATAGGGTGGGGGCGTGCAGCTCCTATCTCGAAACTATGTTCTTGCCGGTGGCAGGTGGCGCAGCTCATCAGCGAGTCGGGGTGGCTGCGGCCATTGAGGCGGCCATCGTAAAAGAGCTTTCGCCCCAGTGCTATGCCTTCCATCGTCATCGGGTTGTCGGCGGGAACGTTGAGCCGGGTAGGAAATCCATAGGGAATTTCAATTTGGTAAGGCGTGGGATTGAAGGGTTCGGGAGTAGGATCATCGGCGGGATTGCACGCTGTGAGTATTGCGCTAAGCGCACCCATAAAAAGCAGGCCTGCCAGGAGCCAGGCAGCAAAAGAGGAATCTCGATGATGAATAGCGGAAATCATTTTTTTTTATAAAAGAAAACCTATGTTAAAACTCACGGCTTCAAGCTCGTCGCTCACTCCGCCGGCCTGATATTCGTAACCAACACTTAGCTCTATACCGGAGCCTTGCCTGGGACGAAAGCGAACACCCAATTTAGGGCTAAGTAAGGCGCCGAGCTTCGGATCGTTGCTGCTCATATTAAACGAATAACCGGCATCTAACGAGAGAAAAGGTGTAGTGCCGGTATCTATAAAAAACACTCTCGCGTTTGCCAAAACCGGCATAACAAAAGTTTGAGAATCGATATAAAAGCGGGCACCGACACCCAGGCCAAAGTAGAAATGATCGATTTCGCCTAAGCCATAAAAAAAGCTAAACTTGTAGCGGTCGTAACCACCGGCTATCCCCGATTCATAGCCAACTTCAATAATCGCCGGGTTCCGGTTGGTTTCCGGTTGAAAAGGCGCATCCACCTGCTGTTGCGGGTTCTCCTCCTGATCGGGTTGCGCGAAACCACCCATTACTATCAGCAACAAAATAATCGTCAAAAGTGATTTAGTCATTACCATTTCAATATCTTTTTTAATGCGTTGTAAAAGTAATGAAAAACTTTAGAAAAATAGCCCTGCACAAATGCCTACAACATGAAAATTATCATTCCTATCGCCCAGTGCCCTGGCTTGATATTCGTAACCGATACGCATACAAGCAAAAAAAGTAAAGCGATTTTTTTCATTGCCATTTCTTTTTTAGTAATAGATGTGCTTAAGATTGCGGGCAAAAATAACAGATAAATAGCCTCCATTAAAATTTCTTCGGCTTGACGCCTGCAAAGGTTGGATTAAAAGGTATCCCATCCAAAATAGCTTTCTTTGCATTTTTAATAAAAAATCTGCTACAATGACTACTATAAAAAAAACCACACAACCAGAAAAAAACGCGGCCATTGCTATTCTGGCATTTGACGTTGCAAGCCTCGATACGAGCTTTCTCGACGCCGGTGAACGCAACTACATCATCACCCAAAACAATACGCATCAGCTCACCTCTTTTAGTTTTAATAAAATAAGCCATTGGGTTTTTGTGAAGATAATGCCTGCCGGTAAGGAGGATCATCTGCTACTCGAAGCGTGCCGCAAGGCCGGCGATGAACTGCAAAGCGAAGCCAACAAACTGCAATTGCCAGAGCTTACACTTGTCGGTGCGGGAGCAAGTCCAGCGCAAGTGTTGGCCTGTGCCGAGGGGGTGGCTTTAGGCAATTATCATTTTTATAAATATTTTAAAAAAGAAACCGACAAAAAACATACGCTCACCACATTACACCTGGCAGACGAGCAGGTGGATGATGAGCAGATTCTAACATTGCAGCAAGTTACTGAAGCCGTAAGCAAAGCCCGTGATTTGGTAAACGAACCGGTAAATCATCTTAATGCCACGCAATTGGCGCAGCATTTCAAAGCTATGGCCGACGATGCAGGAATAGATGCAGAGGTGCTGACGCGTAAAAAGATAGAAGCCCTCAAGATGGGCGGCTTGCTGGCCGTGAATGCCGGCAGCGTGGATGAGCCTACTTTTACCATCCTCGAATACAAGCCCAAAAATCCGCGTAACGAACATCCGATTGTGCTGGTGGGAAAAGGCGTAACCTACGACACTGGTGGCCTCAACATCAAGACTGGCAGCTACATGAACGACATGAAAAGCGATATGAGCGGCGCTGCCACGATGGCCGCTGTGGTTTATCTCGCTGCAAAAGCCAGGCTTCCGCTGCATCTCGTGGCACTGCTGCCGGCTACCGACAACCGGCTGAATGCCAATGCTGTTGTGCCGGGCGACATCATCAACATGGCTGACGGTACCACAGTAGAAATTACCAATACCGACGCTGAAGGACGCCTCTTGTTGGCCGACGCTCTGAGTTATGCCGGCCGTTACAACCCGCTGTTGGTAATCGACGCAGCTACCTTAACAGGCTCGGCGGTGCGCGCACTCGGGCGATACGCCATAGCCGCCATGCAAACCAAAGCCGACGGAGCCATGCAGCAACTTACTGCCAGCGGCAATCAGGTTTACGAGCGGGTGGTTACTTTCCCGTTTTGGGACGAATATGGCGAGCTGATGAAGAGCGACATTGCCGACCTGAAAAACTCCGGCCCCGCCGAAGCGGGCATGATCACCGCCGGGAAGTTTCTCGAGAAGTTTACAAGCTATTCTTATATCCACCTCGACATCGCCGGAGTAGCCTTTGCCGAAAAGCGCGACAGTTACCGCGGGCTGGGAGGCACCGGCACAGGAATACGGCTGCTGTTTCACTTCCTGCAGCACTTCGATGATGAGAGGGAAGAAGTTAGAAGGTAGAAGTTAGAAGGTAGAAGGTAGAAGGTAGAAGTTAGAAGGTAGAAGTTAGAAGGTAGAAGGTAGAAGGTAGAAGTTAGAAGGTAGAAGGTAGAAGGTAGAAGGTAGAAGGTAGAAGGTAGAAGGTAGAAGGTAGAAGGTAGAAGGTAGAAGGTAGAAGGTAGAAGGTAGAAG
>SABY01000078.1 GCA_009928785.1 Clostridia bacterium
CGATTCGGGAAACGAACAACGAACAACAAACTTGAGCGTAGCAGCCTGCCCCGACCCATCGGGGAAATCCCGAGAGCTTTGCGATTCGGGAAACGAACACCAAACAACAAACAACAAACAACCAATAATAAGCTAATTCCCCAAGCGCCTGTATCCCCTGGTGATGATGTCGAGGTCAGTTTTTACTTTGTAATCGCGGGCGTAGAGCAGGTTGAGTCGCTCCAGTGTATCGTTGCTCAGGTTATCAATAGCCAGCGCATTGGCCGGGTTGAGGACGCCGCGCTTGATACCGGGAAGCCGGGTGTTTACGTCTTTTGTCGGGCAATATCCCACCCATGTTTTTCGTGCAAAAAGCACCATAATTATGTTGCCGACAAAATGCGCCGGACGTTTCACCATAAAAATCAACACAGGCAAGGACGGAAGCATCACCAGGCTAATCATCACGTCGAGCAGGCGTTTGTTGCGCCGGTTGGGATAGGTCCCGATAGGATTGATTTCCATGGTATAAAGATCGCCGGCGGTATTGATGGAGTTGCTGCCGATAAGCGAAAGGCTTTCGGGCGGCGCTATTTTAAACTCTACATGCAACGACTGTAGTTCCGTCATTTTATCGATGATGCTGCGCGACGGAATACTCTTGGCGCAGAAAATGATTTCGTTGATTTTGTAGATGTTGGCGATGTCGGCAATTTCATCCATCGAGCCGGTGAAGGCGCTGTCGGCAGAAGGCTGCGGACTCACCAGTCCGATAAAGGCCGGCTGCATCTCGATGGTGCTAAGCAGCTTGGCTACGCGTTCGGCTTCGTCGCTGTCGCCTACCACCAGATAGCGTTTGTTGTGGGTAAGGCCGACTTTAAAATCCTGAAATCCCAATATCCTGAACAATAGCCGAATCCCCGTCATGGCGATATATCCCCACAGGGCGCCCAACAAAATCACTGCCCGCGAAAAACGCATCGACTCATCCAGCAAACTATAAATAACAAGGATGGCTACCGTGCCGGCAAAAAGCCCTTTGAAAATCCTGAAAAAGTTGATGGGTTTGTCGTAGCCACCCGATAAATACACCGAGAGCAACCACACTACGATATAGGCCGGCAGCGCCACCAGCAGAAACTCCGGGGGGTAATCACCCCCATCTTTAAAAACTACCGAGTGCGCCCAATAACTTTGTATAAAAAAGATGCCCGCATAGATTACCACCGCATCGAGTAGCGGCAGCATGATGCTGTTCAAAAGCCGCTTCAATATCGAAAGGAAAGCCCTGAAATAGATGGCCATGTTGATGAGCAGTGAGAAAAGCCAGGCATTTTTTTGTGAAAAATGCTGGCGTGCAAAAATGATCATCGCTTTGTAAAACACCATCACGTAGTTGATGCTGCTTTTCTTGGTGCTCTCACCTTTATAATGAATGATGCGCGTGTGCGGAAAATAGTAGTTGCGATAGCCGCCCTGGGTGATGCGGTACGAAAGGTCGATATCTTCGCCATACATAAAATACGACTCGTCGAGCAGCCCCACCTTGTCGAGCGTGGTGCGCCGCAGCAGCATAAAGGCGCCCGAAAGCACATCTACGCTATGTACCTCATCGTTGCTGAGATAGGTAAGATGGTACTGGCCAAAAGTTTTGGAGCGTGGAAACAGGGCTGCCAGGCCAAAGATTTTGTAAAAGGCTACCGCCGGAGTGGGAAGCCCGCGTTTGCTTTCGGGCAGGAATTTGCCTTTACCATCCACCATTTTTACACCCAGCCCGCCGGCATCGGGATGCGCATCCATAAAGGCGGTGATCTTCCCGAAAGTGTCGTCTTCTACCACCGTGTCGGGGTTGAGCAGCAGGATGTATTCACCTTTTGCCTGGCGGATGGCCTGGTTGTTGGCTTTGGCAAAACCTACGTTGTGCTGGTTATCGATGAGCTTTACCTGCGGAAACTTCTCCTTCACCATTTGCACCGAGCCGTCCACCGAGCGGTTGTCCACAACAAAAACCTCTGCATCCAACAGCTCCGAGGCTTTGAAAACAGAGTGCAGGCATTGCTCAAGAAAATATTTTACGTTGTAATTAACGATTACTATCGACAGCTTCATCCGACGCGGTTCCCTTGTATTTTGATTAGAGGGGCAAAGATAAAAACAAACGTCGAACCGGGGTCTTTTTTCGTCCACGACCTTTTTTTACACCCTGTGATGGTGCATTTTTCTACTTTTGCTGCATGCAACAGAAAATATTAATTCTTGATTTCGGATCGCAATACACACAGCTCATAGCGCGTCGTGTGCGCGAACTGAATGTTTATTGTGAGATTTTCCCCTACAACAAAATCCCTGACCTTACTGGTGTAGCTGGTGTAATTTTATCAGGCAGTCCACATTCGGTGAACGATGCCGATGCTCCGGCGCCGCATTTGGAAGAGATAAAGCGAAAAAAAATTCCGATTCTGGGCGTTTGTTACGGCGCTCAGTGGATGGCGCAAGAAGCCGGTGGCACTGTACAACCCACCGCCACGCGCGAGTATGGCCGCGCCAACCTGGTGCACATCGATACGGAAAACCAACTGCTTCACGGCCTAACTACCGGCTGTCAGGTGTGGATGTCGCATGGTGATACTATCCTGAAAATTCCCAACGAATTCAAGGTTATTGCAGGTACTAATGACGTGGCTGTGGCCGGATATCAGATTGCCGGCACGTTGGTGTTTGGCATTCAGTTTCATCCCGAAGTGTATCATTCTACCGAAGGTATGGCGCTGCTGCGCAATTTTGTGATCGACATCTGCAGTTGCGTCCCCGACTGGACACCGGCGGCGTTTGCTGAGACAACCATCGCGGAGTTGCGCCAAAAGCTGGGTAGCGACAAAGTGGTGCTGGGATTATCGGGTGGCGTGGATTCGTCGGTGGCAGCTCTGCTGCTGCACAGCGCGATCGGCACGCAGTTGCATTGCATTTTTGTTGATAATGGATTGTTGCGTAAAAACGAGTTTCTGACCGTGCTCGAAGCCTACCGGGGAATGGGTTTGAATGTGAAAGGTGTGGACGCTGCAGATCGTTTTATGTCCGCTTTGCGCGGATTAAGCGATCCGGAAGAAAAGCGCAAAGCCATCGGCGGCACTTTTATAGAAGTATTCGACGACGAGGCACACAAAATTCAGGAGGTAAAATGGCTGGCGCAGGGTACCATCTATCCTGATGTGATAGAGTCGGTTTCGGTAAAGGGGCCTTCGGCTACCATCAAATCGCATCATAATGTGGGTGGCTTGCCCGATTTTATGAAACTAAAAGTGGTGGAGCCACTCAACGCACTTTTCAAAGACGAGGTGCGCAGGGTAGGAGCGGAGCTTGGATTGAAGCCGGAGATATTGTACCGCCATCCATTTCCGGGTCCGGGGCTGGGCATCCGCATTCTGGGTGAGGTAACGCCCGAACGCATCCGTGTGCTGCAGGAGGTCGATCATATCTTTATCGAATCATTGCGCACGCATCAGCTTTACGACAAAGTGTGGCAGGCGCTGGTGGTGCTGCTTCCCGTGCAGTCGGTGGGCGTGATGGGCGACGAACGTACCTACGAAAATGTGGTGGCGCTGCGTGCCGTCGAATCTACCGATGGAATGACTGCCGACTGGTCGCAGTTGCCCTATACTTTTCTGGCCAAAGTTTCTAATGATATTATTAATAAGGTAAAAGGTGTAAATCGCGTGGTGTATGACATCAGCTCCAAGCCTCCCGCTACCATCGAATGGGAATGATTTCGCGCAAAGCGGAAAATAATTATCTGCGAAAGCAGTTTCTGTTTTTTACTATTAAAAAGTTATTTAAAAAAAATGTTCTTCATGAAGCTGGCTCAGGTTGCTGTAATGTTGCTGATTATGTTGCTCCCCGCTGCGGCGATGGCGCAAAACGGGCAGGAAGTAGTCCACTCTAATATTACGGAGACTATTAACGGCACAGAATATTATCTGCACAAAGTAGCCGGGGGCGAAACCCTTAGCGCTATCTCGCGGGCGTATCATGTTACGCTCGACGCCATCCGCAACAGCAACTTCGGCATAAGCGATGGTTTGCAGCCCGGACAGATTATTAAAATTCCGACTGGCACTGTTACAAATCCGCAGGAAGAATCTCCGACAAGTATCCGCTATCACCGCGTGGCGGCCAAAGAAACCATCTATAGCCTTACGCGCCAGTATCATGTGAGCGAGGAAGTTTTGCGCAAAGCCAACGACGGCTTGGTAGGTGGTTTGGTGACAGGTGCTATGATAAAAATTCCGCTGCCTGAAACTGAAGCAGTGGCGGCCCAACAAAAACCCGAAAAGAATTATTTTGAATATCAGGCCAAAAGCAACGAGTCGGTTTATCCGCTGGCATTGCGATACCGCATCAGTGTCGATAGTATTTTCGGTTATAATCCCGGCCTGGGTGATGATTTAGAAAGTGGACAAATCATCAGAATCCCCAAAACGCCAACACTGGCCAACTTTGTAACGCATCGCGTGAAGCGAAACCAGTCGGTAAACAGGCTGGCGCGCAAATACGGGATTGATGCCGACGCTATCGTGCAAATAAACCCTTACATTGCGCGACGTCTGCCGGAGGGACAAGTGCTACGCATTCCGCTGCCGGTGATCAGGACCCAAAAAGAGCCGGCCATCGACAGCCTGGCAACGCTTGAACTGGAACGACTTAAACACGAAGCTGCCACCATGTCGCAGGAGCAAAGTTGCCATCAGATGCAAATGATGGGCAATTACAAAGTGGCGTTGCTGCTGCCGTTTTATTTTGCAACCGTGGATTCCGTGTTGGCTTCTCCGGGTAATTATATCGACGATCCCAACCCGCGTTTTATCAAATCCTTTGCTTTTATCGAATATTACGAAGGTTTTTTGATGGCGCTTGATTCGCTCAAAAAGGCGGGACTTAACGTTGAGGTTTTTGTATATGACTCTCCCAACAGCGTAGCTGCCACGCGAAAAATTATCGACAATCCGGAGCTGCAGCAAATGGATCTGATTATTGGGCCGGTGTATAACAAGAGTTTTGAGCTGATGGCTGATTTTGCCCGCGAGCACCAGATACCGCTCGTTAATCCTTTTTCGGTGCGCGAAGAAATCATCGTTGGCAATCCATACGTGTTTCAGGTGCAACCATTGCCGCAGGATCAGCCGAAGGCACTTACGGAGTATCTGAACACACATTTTGCGAAAGCGCAAATATTTATTACCAAACACAACGAATACCGAGACCAACAGGGTTTTGAAAATATAAGGAGATATTTTAACGAACATCTCTCGCCACGACCCACTGGTGGTGAGCTTTATCATTCCTTCTTTTATAGCCGCGACAGCCTCAGGATTTTTAAAAGACAGGCTGCCGAAAACAGCAATAACGTGATGGTGGCCTATACTACCAACAAGGTATATATCATGGAGCTGCTGCGGGCGCTCAACCAACTGCGCGATCAATACAACATTACGTTGATAGGATTGCCCGATTGGCTTGCTATTGAAGGGCTGGATTTGACCTACCTCAACAACCTCGATGTGCATTATCTGGTCAAAGATTTCACCGATATGAACGATGCGGCAACCCGACGATTTGCGGAGAACTTCCTCAACCAGTACAATACTGAGCCAGGCGAGTTTGCCTTTTCGGGATACAATACCGGGATTTATTTTATGAGCGCGCTGATGAAATACGGTAGCAGCTTTATGCCCTGTATTCAATATTTTGATATGGAATTGCTTAACATGGGCTTCAATTTTGAGTCGGATGGCGACAATGGTTTCCGTAACAACAACTGGAAAGTTGTCAGGATGAGCGATTATCGTTTGCAGAATGTTACGGCGCCTTTGCCACGCTACGATTTTGCCCGCCCGGTGAAGCCGTGGCTTAAATCAGAGAGGTAGCGATGGTATTCAAATGTACTAAGTGTCTATTTCATAATCCAGATGCACGGTGGATGAGATGCCACTGATGGGCTGCACAATGAATAATATCATATCCGAGTCTATTGGGTTTTATCGAATAATGACTTCAGCTTTTTTAATTCATCAATCGTAACTCGAAAATCGTAACTCGAGAATTCCTGACCTGTTTATTGTTTTTCAGTGAGTTGCATTTCTCTTATCGAAATTCATATTGTCGCCAATACAAGTTTCTACTAAAGAAATAGTTACAGATTGTATTTTGTGTTTTCAAGCTGATAAGGATATTTATGAGATTCCTCACTTCGTTCGGAATGACCGCGCGCAGACGCTAATGGGAGGGGAGGCAGGATCGGGCGCGCAGCGCCCGATCCCGCCTCCCCCATCAACATCGTGATGCTTGTCATTTCGATCCGCCAATCGGCGGAGAGAAATCTAAAAAATGCGACAATGACTTTGCGCTGGGTCAGGAGGTCTGAACTCGAAAATCGTAACTCAAAAATCGTAACTCAAAAATCGTAATTCGAAAATCGTAACTCAAAAATCGTAACTCGTAACTCGTAATTCTTCAATCGTAGCTTGTCAATGGTTAGATCATCCCGCTTTCGATCATGCGCACAATGACTTCTATGTTGCGGTCTTCGCCCTCGGGTTCGTAGGTTATTTTCAGGTTGTAGCCAAAGATGCGGGCAAAGGATTGATAAAAGAAGGCAACGAAGATGCCCCGGAAATCTTCGACGAGATTGTAGGAGGTGTTGCCGGTTTCGCGGTCGATGAGTTTTATGAGGATTTTGCCCTGGCTGATGGTTAGTTTGCGCAGCTCGCCGCCATATTCGTCCTGTATCTGTTGCTCAATTTCTTTCATGATGCGGCGCTTCTCGCGATCGCTTTCCACGTGGCTAAGCACTGTTTCGTACTCCACGAGTTTTTGTCCGGCGAGTTTGGCCCACGGATACACTTTTTTTACGTTTCGGATGAGTTTGTTGTTGCGGTTTATGTCGCGCTGGGTTTTCAGTATCCTAAAGTCGAAAACCTCTACCGGCGACAGTTTTATGTATGGCAGCGTATCGCCATCGACCACACGCACGGGGAGGAAGTAATATGGAGTTTCCTGTGCCTGAAGCAGCGGTTGGGCGGCGAAAAGTACAAATATGACAAGAAGTATATTTCGCATAAAGAGGTTTTTTTTAATGCAAAATAACGCAACAAACGAGCCGAATATTTGATTGGCAGTAAAAACTGCTGTGCCATCTGTCTGCCGGATCAGGCTACCCGCATGTGTGTGAAGTTTTTTCTTTGGAGGCGTTGCTCACTGTATTCGCGGGTAATCTCCAGTTTTTTCACGTTCTTTTTCTCGGGCAACTCAAACATGGCGTCGGTGAGGATAGCCTCCATGATGGAGCGCAATCCGCGGGCACCTAATTTGAATTCGATCGCCTTTTCGACGATAAAGGTCAGTGCCTCGTCGGTAAAGGTAAGCTCGATGCCGTCGATGTGAAACAAGCGGATAAACTGCTTGGTAAGTGCATTTTTAGGCTCGGTGAGTATGCGCCTCAAGGCTTCGGCATCCAGCGGATTGAGAAAAGAAACCACGGGCATGCGTCCCACAATTTCGGGGATAAGTCCAAACTTTTTCAAATCGGGTGGGGCAATGTATTGCAGCAGGTTGCTCTTGTCGATGGTTTCGGAATCTTTGCTGATGTTGTACCCAACCACGTTAGTGCGCATTCGTGAGGCGATTATTTTGTCGATGCCATCGAAGGCGCCGCCGGCGATGAAGAGGATATTTTGAGTGTTTACCTGCACGTATTTTTGTTCGGGATGTTTGCGGCCTCCTTGCGGCGGCACATTCACAATGGAGCCTTCGAGGAGCTTGAGCAGCGCCTGCTGCACGCCTTCGCCCGACACGTCGCGCGTAATGGACGGGTTGTCGCTTTTGCGGGCTATCTTGTCGATTTCGTCGATAAAGACAATGCCGCGCTCGGCAGCATGCACATCGTATCCGGCAGCCATGAGCAGTCGGCTTAGAATACTCTCCACGTCTTCGCCCACGTAGCCTGCTTCGGTGAGGATGGTGGCGTCGGCAATAGCAAAAGGAACTTTTAGCATACGGGCGATGGTTCGCGCCATCAGTGTTTTGCCGGTTCCCGTTTCGCCCACGATGACGATGTTCGACTTTTCGATCTCTACATCATCTTCTTCGCTTTGTTTTTTCTGGTCGATGCGTTTGTAATGGTTATACACCGCCACCGATAGCACGCGCTTGGATTCTTCCTGTCCGATGACATACTGATCGAGAAAATGCTTGATCTCGGTAGGCTTGGGCAATTTGAGTTTGGCGTTGCTTTTATGCGAAATCTTACCCTCCTCCTGAAGAATAGCCGTAGCCTGTTCCACGCATTCGTTGCAGATGTTGCCGTTGATACCCATGATGAGTGTCCCGGTTTCGTTTCTGTTTCTTCCGCAGAATGAGCATTTATCGGTTTGTTTGGCCATTATTATTACAGTGTATTATTTTATTAAAAATTAAAAAAGAAAACGCCTCGCTTTATTTTTTGCTGCGGTCGAGCACTTCGTCGATCATACCATAATCTTTGGCTTCCTGTGAGGTGAGCCAGTAGTCGCGGTCGGCATCTTTCCATATTTTTTCTACATCCTGGTTGCTGTGTTTGGCGATGATTTCGTAGAGTTCATTTTTTAATTTCAAAATCTCGCGGGCAGTAATTTCGATGTCGGAAGCCTGCCCCTGGGCGCCGCCCATGGGTTGGTGTATGAGTATGCGTGAGTGCTTGAGGGCTGTACGTTTGCCAGCCTGTCCGGCGCACAACAATATGGCGCCCATCGAAGCCGCCATGCCGGTGCAGATGGTAGCCACATCGCTGCCAATGTACTGCATAGTGTCGTAGATGCCCAGGCCGGCATATACCGACCCGCCGGGGGTGTTGAGGTAAACCTGAATGTCTTTCGACGAGTCGGCCGATTCCAGGTAGAGAAGCTGAGCCTGAACGATGTTGGCCACATAGTCGTCGATGGGAACGCCCAGGAATATGATGCGGTCCATCATCAGTCGCGAAAAGACGTCCATTTGCGCTACGTTGAGCTGCCGTTCCTCGATAATGGTAGGCGACATATAATTGGTGAATGCGGAGGTGTATTTGTGCAGTGAGGTGCTGCTGACGCCGCGGTGTTTCACGGCATATTTATTAAAATCTTCAGGTGAATACATCATTGTTTTTTGTGTGTTAATTTGTTTTTAAAACCACTGCTTTACGCAAATGTTCAAGTGCATTATTTGTCGTCGTCGTGGTGTTCGTGATCATGTTCGTGATCATGTTCGTGATCATGTTCGTGGTCATGTTCGTGCTCGTGGTCATCATCATGCTCGTGATCCGATTCTGATAATTCCGAAACCTTTTCTTTCAGCTCATCGGGTGTAATTTCTTCAACCTTTTGTTGCACGTGTTTATTCATTAGCTCGGTAATGCGCACGTTGTAGATTTGATCGCGCATCCGATCTCCCTCCTGCTTGTTTTTTTCCAGATAATTATCGGCAATCGACATCATTTGTTGATCGAATTCAGCACTTTGGTTATCCATATTCGGATTACCCGAAAAGTATCCTTTGAATTGGTTCATAATCTCGTTGCGTACATCATGATCACTGACGGCTAATTCTGGATATTTTTTCAACAGCGCATCCTGCAGTAGTTGCAGCTTCATAGCGCGGCGGTATTTTTCATAATCTTTCTCAATTTGCTCCTTCGACCACTTTTCGTCATTATTTACAAAGAGCCATTTTTTGAGAAACGCATCAGGAAGCGGCATGTCGTTAATTTCGATAAGATGATCGAAAGCCCGGCGCGAAAAAAGATGCTTTGTGTCGTTGTCGTAATAGCGTTTTACCTCCTGGCGCATTCTTTCTTTAAACTCCTCTTCGGTGTTGATTTGATCGTTGGGGAAGATGGCGCTGAAAAAATCCTGGTCATATTTGGCTTCTTCGAAATGCTCAATTTTTGTAATCTCCATGTTAAAGTTAGCCGAAATATTTTCAGCATCTTCTTCATCTATTCCCAATAGTTTAGCAGCAGCAGCGGCATCGGCAGTAATTTTTAAAGGATCGAATTCAAACGATTGACCTACGCTGCTGCCTATCAACTTTTCGCGAAAGCTTTCGTCGGTGATTTTGTTCACCTCAATCCTTGTTTCGTTTGAAATGCCATCTGTATCAACGATGCCATCCTTGTCCAGTTCACCAATTTGTATTTCAATGAAATGGTCGGCTTCTATGTTTTCTTTCTCGACAAACCTCCCCTGGTCATCCAAAGCTCTGTCGATAAAAGGTTGCAGCGTGGCATCATCCACTTTTACATCAAACTTTTCGATAGGTTCTAACGATTCCAGATCGACGTTTACTTCTGGTGCTATGCCAATGTCGAAAGAAAAAACAAAACTACGGTCGCGTGTAAAATCGACATTTGTGTCGTCGGGGCGAGCCAGCGGATAGCCGAGCAGGTTGAGATTATTGTCGCGGATATAATTTTCGAGCGATGTCGAAACTACCTTATTCACTTCTTCCACAACCAGTGCTGTGCCATATTTTTTCTCGATGATGCTTGCGGGGACTTTGCCCGGACGGAAACCGGGCATCACAGCTTTGCGTCTGAGCTCACGCAGCTCTTTCTGGTATTGTTCCTGATAATCCTCCTGGGAAACTTCCATTTTGATGACACCATTCAGGGTATCAGTAGTTTCGTGTGTTATGTTCATGTAGTCAGTTTTTTCTAATTATGGGTTGCAAAAGTACTACAAAACTTTTTACGCCAATCAGCAGTATCATCCCGCTCCATTACGATTTCTATCTGATGGTTGTAGCTCCTGATGCCGTGCAATACGATGATTTTTATGGAGTAGCCGAACATTTGCGAAAGCAGGCCTTCACAAAAGAGCGCTTTTTACCGAACGATTTCTACAAGCCTGGTGAGTGGTTTTTTGTGATTTTCAGTAGTTTGCTCACTTTGGGGGTTCGTTTCAAACAAACCGTTTAAAAATAAATCTCCGGGTTTACTTTCAGCCACGCATTATTTCTGATTGGCGGATGGTGGGGCAGCAATTTTGTCAACCAGGGCAATAGCTGCGCATAGGTAGCTGGTACATTGATTATCAAAAATATTGTCGGCGTATGCCTGTTGGAGTTCAGGAGGATTTTTTATCTGCAAGCCGATCAGCTCTTTGCATCGCAGCGAATTGAACTTTTCGAGGAATTGCTTGCGGAAATCATCGGCAGCAGCCTGAATGTCGGCTTTGTTGCCGGGCGTGTGCTGCGTATGTCCCAGTTTAAGTCCGAGAAGCAGCAGGGCTGCCGACACTGCCCCGCACACTTCGCCTTCGCCCATGCCGCCGCCCAGCGCTGCGCCCATTCGCTCCAGCTCCTCGCGCGACAGGCTCACCTCATCAGCGTAAGCGCTCAGCACGGATTGTGCACAATTAAGTTCACCGGCAAATTGGTGCCTGGCATAGTTGCATTTTTCGGCGGTAGTCATCGGTAGTTTTATTTGTTGTTGATTGATAAAAACAAAACCGTCAATTTGTTCATTGAGGGTTGAGTCCAGTCCAAAAAGCCATAAGACCCCTAAATCCCCTTAAGGGGACTTTTTGAGTTTTTATACTACATTCAGGGTTGGTTTCTTAAAACGATTTAGTGCGGAGGAAGGGTTTCGAAAACCTAATATCTTATGTAACTATGAAATGGCAGTGAAACCGAAATTCATTTTAAAAGAACCAAAAGCCGAAAAAGAAACACCTATTTACATGGTGTAACGTTATCATGTGGTCGCCCCCGCGCACAAGTTGGCAGCGGTTTTTTTCTGTCGTACAACCCCGCCCGCTCGATGCTACTGATTCCGGTTCCATCACCACCAGAACCCGCACGACTGATCGAATACTATTGGAGCTTTGCCAAAATACTACCAGCAGAACCCGCCCAACTGATCGAATGCTATTGAAGCTTTGCCAGTGGCTGGCCTATAAAAACGAAAACCCCACTTACTAAAAGTGAGGTTACGTTGTCAGCGAATCCGCAGAACCGCTGCCACAAAAATACAAAAAATCCCAAGAAACGTCCTAAGACTGATATGCAAATGGAACGAATCGGATAATAGAAAAACCCAATTATAATTAACTTTGCGCTAATTTGATCATTTGGTGACGGGGTCTATTCTAAAACGGTAATCATTATGTTAATGTTGATATTGAGTATTTACATTTCAATCGGTGTTGTTTCTGCATTTTCTCGCCTGGGACAATGGGTTTCTAATTCCATGATTTGGGCAATACCCTTACTTCCTTTTATGATTATTTACAATCTAATTTTTGGCGATGTTCAGAAGCGCTCAGAAGCCATTTTTTTAATCAAATTCTTTTTAGCCTGCATTGTGTTATATGCTGTTTTGTTTCTCTTCATCACAGCAATTCAGTCTTAACAATCCAAATCTACAATTCGTCGGGGAGCTTTGCCAACAGATCACCAGCCTAACCCGTCCGACTGGTGCCAGCGGCTCCGGTTCCACTGGATGCTATTGGATCTTTGCCAAAATACCACCAGCCTAACCTGCTCGCCTGATCGAATGCTATGGAGCTTTGCCATCAAAACCTTTACAGAATCTTTAAAACTCCATTGGAGTAGAGCCAACAAATAAAAATCTGATTTAAGGAAATTTATTATTGTCAGGTAAATTATTATATTTTTGCACTCACAGAGGGACAGGGTAAGGCCTCCCACTGTGCCAAACGCTACTTGTGATGCGGGCGAGCTTGATAATCGTTTTAGCTGATTAGGTAGCGTTTTCTTTTTATTCCATTCAATAAAACCCGTCCCGGAGTGGCAACAATATCACCAGCTTTGAGTACGAGTATTGATTGCTTAAGAGCTTCGCCTGGAACTGGCAGGTCATCGACAAGCAGAACCACCCAATCTGGTTGCCATCGCCCGCAACTGCAGGCCATCGCCCATCAGCACCAAACCACCGGTTAAGAGCTTCGCCCGAAACCCATTAAAATAAGCGGGATTGATTACTAAGATTGAAATAAATAAAGGTGGTAAAGAAAATTTAACAGAAATTTCTACACAAAAGCTACCAAACAAAAAAACCACAGCTTAAAAGGCTATGGTTTATGTGGTTATGCTATTATAGTGCGGAGGAAGGGTCTCGAAAATCTAATATCTTATGTCACTATGAAATGGCAGTGAAACCGAAATTCATTTTAAAAGAATCGAAAGCCGAAAAAGAAACACCTATTTACATGGTGTACCGTTTTCATGTGGTCACCCCCGCGCACAAGTTGGAAGCGGTTTTTTTCTGTCGTACAATTCAACACCAACATTGTGGGTTATTAAAATGTTGTACTTTTGATTATCAATAATATGATTTAACAATGACCGCAATAGCTGAACAAATCAACAAATACAGGCAATCAACCGAGAAGTTGAGCCGATCAACCATCCATATTAATGCCAGCGATGAGGAGCAAACCAACCGCTTTTTGGATACAATAAACGAAGTGAGGCTTCCATTAGGTGAGATAGGCGCACAGCTTCGTACCATAAACGAAGTATTGCTTAAAAACTTCAATCAATTGCCTGACAATGAAGTTGATTTTCTACTTAACCTGGCCTCCGATTCAATCAGTAAAACACGATCTGTTCTCAATAAATTTGATAAAGATGTGCGCTTGAATTTTTTTAAAAATTGCCTACTAGAACTCACAGGCGAAGTAAACCATTTTGAAGAAATTATTCAAGACATCGAAAAGCGATACCGCCCGGATACCGAAAGCCAGGATATTAATGAAGGTTATAAATAAAAAGGGCTAAGAATAATTAACAGAAATTTCTACACAAAAGCTATCAAACAAAAAAAACCACAGCTTAAAAGGCTGTGGTTTATGTGGTTATGCTATGATAGTGCGGATGAAGGGAATCGAACCCCCACGTCTTGCGACACCAGATCCTAAGTCTGGCGCGTCTACCAATTTCGCCACATCCGCTTTTGCGGCTGCAAATATAGATGTTTTTGTAGAGCCAGGTTTTTTTTATCCATTCATTTTTTCGTAACTGTTTAGCTGGCTTTCATCAACTATGTTCAAAATATTCATTATCAATGCCCCCCCTCTAACTCCTCCGTCAATTGACGGGGAGAATGCCAGCGCACATGCTGCAACTGTGGCTAGCGCGGTTGGTTTCCCTTCTCCTTCAGAGGCTACGGTTAAACACAAATCTTGATTAGGTGACAAAGGGGATGAGGTCTATAAACCTTATTCTATTTTCTACAACCTTAGTAGAAAATGAGGTTTAATAACGATTTTCCAACCTTATTACCTTATTGTCTGAATTTGATAAGGTACTAAGGTTGTAGCGTGATGTGGCATTTCTCTACTAAGGTCAAATGATTAGAATAAGGTTTCTTTCTTCCCCGGAAATCATCCACAGCAGCGGCTTGTGCGTCGGCGCTTCCCTTCTCCTGCAGGAGATGGAGCATGCGTTGGTCTGTGTTTGGGCGCGGCTTCTGTCGCGTAAGGAATTTGTAGCCACCTGATCACTAACCCAGGCCTACAGGCCTGGGGTAAAAAAGGGTACGAAAATTTCAATGGGCTTTAGCCCAAATTAAGATGCTGTAAGATGAGCCATTCCTAAATCGACAATCTTTTTATTCTTTTTAATCGTTTTGATGCTTCGCGTAAAGACGCCCAATTGGGTAACGCTGCAAAAATCAATTTTACGGAGATCATCATTTCCAGAAGCATAATCGGCAACTTTACCACTCCGACAACTTTGCCTTCAAATCAGGCGTCAATTCGGGTATCTTTGCCGCCAAAAATAAAGCGATGATCTATTTACTGCTTGCCGTTCTGCTTTCGACGGCCATCATTATCACCTTCCGTATTTTTAACAATTTCAAAATTAGTATCGTCCAGGCCATCACCGTAAACTATCTGGTGGCGTCGGTTTTTGGCTTTGCCAGCGAACCCGCGAGCTTCAATCCGGAGGCGATTGTTGGCGCGCCGTGGTTTTATCTGAGCATTCTTATGGGGCTTTCGCTCATCGTGTCTTTTAATCTTTTTGCTCTCTCGGCGCAAAATGCCGGCGTAGCCATCACGGCTATTTCCAGCCGCATGTCGGTGGTGATACCCGTATCGTTGGGGTTTATGTTTTTTGGCGATACCGCCGGTTTTTTAAAAATTGCCGGAATCATTGCCGGACTGGCAGCTTTTTATTTTAGTTCCAAAAAGAATAAAAAGGTGCACATCAATCAGGCGTACGTTTACCTTCCGGTGCTTTTGTTCGTGGCTGTCGGCATCAACGACTCGCTGATGAAAGTGTCGGAATATGGCTTTCTCACCACCGATTTCACAGCATTTCTGGCTACTTCATTTGGTTTTGCGTTGCTATTTGGTTTGGTGGTTTTTGCTTTTAAATCGCGCAAGCAGAGCACAAATGGTATTCTCAAAAATATTTTCGGCGGCGTATGGCTGGGCTTGCTCAACTGGTATTCGACGCTTTTTGTGTTGGAGGGCTTGGATGTGTATCAGGTTTCTTTTTTTATTCCCGTTTACAACATCGGCGTGGTGGTCCTGTCGTCGCTGATTGGCTTTGGCGCTTTTCGCGAAAAACTTTCCGCCACCAACTGGGCAGGCATCGGGCTGGCCATTGTTGCCATTGTGCTTATCGCAAATAGTTGATTTTATTGAATGAAAAAGGAGAAATTCAAAACCAGCGGCGTGCTGGCAATTTCGGGGGCGCATCTGCTGCACGATACCTATTCGGCGTTTCTGGCGCCATTGCTACCGTTGCTTATCGAGCGGCTGGGGCTTTCCTTTACCATAGTGGGTATTCTCAACGTCGCCAACCGTGTGCCGATGCTGCTCAACCCGTTTATCGGATTGCTTGCCGACAGAATTCAAATGCGTTATCTGGTAATTTTTACACCTTTTATTACTGCTGTCTGTGCAAGCCTTTTGGGGGCAGCGCCAAACGTCACGTTACTCATCGTGCTGGTGTTTGTGATGGGCATCAGTGCAGCGCTTTTTCATGTGCCGTCGCCGGTGATGGTGCGCCGTGTGTCGGGTGCTTACGTGGGGCGGGGGATGAGCTTTTATATGTTTGGTGGCGAGGTGGCGCGCACCATTGGCCCGATGGTGATTCTCGGAGCCGTTTCACTGTGGGGGCTTTCCAACACCTGGATGCTGATTCCCGTTTCGGCCTTCTTTACGCTCTTCTTGTATTTCCTGTTGCGCGACATCAGGATTTCGGCGGCGGTGCAGCGCAGCTACCAGGAGCCACATGTCGGCATCACGCTCCGGCGTTATTTGCCATTTCTGGCGATGCTCGGAGGTTTTCTGGCTTTTAGCGCCCTGCTGAAGTCGGCAGTCACAGCATTTCTTCCCACCTACCTCACCGACCAGGGCGCTACCGTTTGGTATGGTGGCTTTGCGTTGGTGGCGCTCGAAGCTGCGGGGGCTGCGGGTACGTTGCTGGCCGGCACCCTCTCCGACAGGATTGGACGCAAAACCACCCTGGTTACAGCTACGGTGGTGACGCCCGTCGTTTTTTGGTTTTTTGTGCACGCTTCTGCCGCCTGGCAGTTTCCGCTGCTGATCCTGCTGGGTTTTTTTCTTTTCGCCAGCGGCCCCGTGGTGCTTGCTATGGTGCAGGACCTGGGCAGCGACCGCCCCGCCTTTCTCAACGGCATCTACATGACCATCAGCTTTTTCTTCGGCTCCCTTGCCGTGCTGCTCATCGGCTTCTTTGGCGACCTCAGCGGGCTGCAGTGGAGCTACAACCTGGTGTCGTATCTTGCCTTTCTGGCAATACCCTTTTCGGTGTTGATATTCAAATACAGCGAACAGAAATGAGATGGGTCTTAACCCTCATTACAATTGTCAGTGAAATCATATAGATAAGGTGTCCTTTTTCGCCTCACCACCGGTTCCTCTCCAATTGGAGAGGGGAGCGCTTCTGTTGGGATTTATGGGAGTTTGCCGGATGGAGTGCTTCGTTTGCGTTTTTCCTTCAATTCTACGAAAGAGCGCTTCTGTTATCAGACCGATGGGGAAACAGGGTCAATCCTACGGGAGGAAGAAACCTATCAATTACGGGATGATGAATGCGCCAGGTAAGGAGTTCGGTAGCTCGCGGGTGGCTGGTGTGAAGCTAACAGGCTGATAATTAAAATGCCACGAAGCCATCCGTTTTTTTGTGTGGAGGCTGGAGGCTGGTTTGCAAAGGAAAAATGCTTTATACATGAAAAGGGGGTGCTCATACACGAAACCATGCCCTTTATACAATAAGAAGCAAATTGCTTTTTTCGTATTATGAAACGCTTTAGTTTTACAAAAATTTTAATGTACAAAATTGTAATTATGTAGTGAGTCATCAAAGTTCTTAACCTAACCCTGTTTTATGAAAAGTCATTTCTTTACTTCTCTCTCTTCACCATCTGTAACCAGCTTAACCACAACTACTGCTGTGCTGCGGGTTTATCCTGCACGTATCTCTAAAACTCTCCTGAGCAGCTTGATGCAGCGAAGAAGCCAAAGGCTTTGCGTTTTTCCGGGTCCAAAAAATTAACGGACATGTTGTTATTTACCATCCTTCTGTTTGTAGTGAGCGCAATAGTAGTAGCGCTCTTTCACCGCGCTGATCTCCGCCGCAAGCGGCGGCAAATCCAGCGGCGCTTTCAATCATCCGACCAATCAACAACAGTAAGCCAACAATAATCTGAGCATTCAAAAACAAAATACAAATCAAAAATAGTTAATTACTAAAACCTTACGAGTTATGAAAAATTTTATACTTTTTATTGCATTGATGGCCTTTGTGGGCTTTAGTGCGTGGGGGCAATCTGCCTCAACTACTCCTGCATGGGATGCCGGGACAACTCCGCCTACTGTTAATATTTGCGTTGGCGGAACCCTTACTGTTAACATCACAAACCCTAACACCAACATCCAACACACACTTTTAATACCTGGCTCTCCCCCATCAATTGTCGAGCAAATTACAAGTGATGGTAGCGGAAATAATTTCTCCTTTACAAGCCTCACTTTTAATACAGTAGAAACAACTACTTACACAGTCAGTGCAGCTGATTATTCGATTTCGCAAACCTTTAATGTGATTGTTGTAGCCGATCCTTTAGCCCCAACACTTAGCAAGATGCCAACGAATGCTGCCGTATGTGCAGGTACTGATGTGAAAGCAACGTCTTCGGCTGGTTCGGGTGGAGTTTCCGGATGTCAGGATTATTATCAATACAGCACCGATGGTGGAAGTAATTGGAGCTCTTATAGTGCGGGAGATAATATTTCCACTACCGATCTTACAGGAACTAACATAGTGCAGGTAAAAGCCTGGCGTACGCACCCAAATGGATTAGGATGTATGTCGGGTGAAAATTTAGTTTCATGGACAGTTAACCCACAACCGGTAGGCCCCACATTAAACCAAAAAACTCCAGATCAGGGCAAGGTGTGTGAAGGTACAGATGTATCTGCTACATTTACAGCAGGTACAGGTGGAGTTGGCTGTAGTGATGAGTTTCAATACAGCTATGACGGATCAACCTGGTACACTTATACTGAAGGCACTACTGTTATAGGTACTAATAGTCAATCGGGAAAAACCGTAACCATTCAGGGACGGCGCAGCGGCTGTACTACCGGTGCAGGATGTAACGGAACAGCATGGACAACACTTGCTACCTGGGAGGTTGTTACCGGGGTAACTGCTGACCTAAGCAAAACAGATGCTTCGTGCGATGAGCATAACGGTGAAATCAGCATCACAAACCCAAGCGGTGGAACAGGGAGTTATGAATATTCGATTAATGGCGGCACCAACTGGCAGGCATCAGCTACTTTTTCAAACCTTGCCCCCGGTAACTATGATGTAAGGATGCACGATACACAAACCGGATGTGAAACTACATTAAATAATACGTATGCTATTGTTGACCTTGCCGCCGTGGCTCTCGCAGCCGTAAATAATGCTTCCAACGCAGGCCAAATGCAAACAGCCCTGGAAGATATTGATCTTTGTCTTGATTACACTGATTATGATAACCTTGTAGCTGGCCGTAAACTTGCTGTTGGCCAGGATATGTTAGATAACAAGCCTGTTGGCGAATATGCAAGCATTGCCGATGTAAAGGTTCTATTTGATGAATTGGTATCCTTCAGGCTGGCAGTACAGGCTGCTACGGATGCTGCTAACGACGGATCATTTACAGTAGCACATTTACAAGGTGTAAATACTGCCTGGGCAACGCTTATAGGAAAGAAAATTAATGGAGATAAAACTCTACAGCAAGATATTACAGATTTACAAACTTTTATCGATGCGCTCGATGCGATGGAAGATGGCCGTTTCGCTGCCCTGGTAACCGACCTTGCAGCCAATGGATCTTATGCCAGCTTCACACAAATGTACGGCATGTTGGATCTTTTGGCTCAGTTTCGTTTTGTCGTGGCTGATGCCGTGGCTGCAGCTAATGATGGCAGTTTTGAAGT
>SABY01000213.1 GCA_009928785.1 Clostridia bacterium
TAAAGCAAGATTATTTAATTTTAATATCGCGGTGCGCTGCACCTTAGTGCCACTTGCTATCCATCAACTACAAATATTATCGGTGCGCTGCACCTTTATCAGCGGCAGAGCCGCGTAATATTTGTAGAAATTACCTTCCCCCTTGAAACCACCAAAGGTGCAGAGCACCGAAATATTATTATTCTGAGTTTTTCAGCAGACCTTACTTATTGTCGATGCAATAAATCATGAGTTTAGTATAAAAACTCAAAAACTTCTGATTTTTAGTACTTCTCCCTTTCGGGACTGGAGTAAAAAGGATTAAAAATCAGAAGTTTGGAAAAGTCCCCTTAAGCGGATTTAGGAGTCTTATGGCTTTTTAGACTGGACTCAATAATTGTATGCTAAAAATAGGCAAAGCCTGTAAAAACAAAATAGACCACGTACAGCCTCGCCCAAAACCATACCCACATTAAATGAAGAGCCTTGGACTTCCGACTGAGAGCTGTGGATTGCCGGCTGAGAGCTGTGTGCTGCTGACTGTTGACTGCCTACTGTGAGCTGCCGACTGTGATCTGCCTACTGTGATCTGCCGACTGTGATCTGCCTACTGAAGAACTGCCTGCTAAAGACTTTCTTTGTCAGGAATCATGCACTGGTCGCGGCGGCCAAACCAGTGGTAGCGGTTGCGTGCAACGAAGTTGTAGAGCATATCACGCCAAGCCGCAGGCAAAAATCTCAGGGGCAACATCAGGCGCCATATCCCGCCCAGGATTTTAAATATTTCCAATACCGCTTCCGATCGTTCCAGGGTGGTTCCGTTGTGGAACAAGATTACCGTATCGGGATCATGCGTCGGGCTGATTTTTGTTTTTGATAACTTTAATAAATGTATGCCTTCATCGGATTGCAAAGGCAAAAATCGGAATCGGCCAGCTTTATCACGGCGGATAAGCCACTGCACGAAGCCATTGCACAGATTGCAATATCCATCGAAAAGGATAAAGTAGGGGCTGCCGGAGTTTGCGGATTTCATCATTAAAAAAGGCTTTACGATTTTAACATCTGCAAAGCCTTAAAGTTTTATTCGTTGCCGCCGGTTGGAGTAGCTCCACCTCCATCGCCACCGCTGCCACCATCGTTGCCACGGTTAGGGCGCGGGCCTTTGTTTCTATTCGATGGGTTGCGATTACCCCCTTTGTTAGAAAATTTACGACTCGCATCGTTGCGATCATTGTTTCGGTTGCGCTGCTCATACGGGCGTTTTGGCCCACGATCGTTGCGTTGGCCTTCTGCCGGAGGGGTGTCAGAGCGCCGGTTGTTGTCTGAAGATTCCTGTTTATTGCTAGCTTGGTTATCGCCGGGCTGCTGACGATAATTCTGGCTGCCCGGAGCATCGTTGCGTCTGGGTTTCTTTTTGCGGCGGCGCTGGCTGGCAGGTTCTTCCATTTTATCAAAGCGGCTGATGTCTTCCTGGGTGAGACCGCCGTTTCCAATATCAACTTTCACCTCACGGGTCAGCGCGCTGTCTTCGAGTTGCGCCGGGAAATTACCCTTTCGGTTTTCAGCAATAATCTCCTTCACCCGATCCACACTCAGCGCCATCATGTTGCTTGGATCATTTATATAGGTGTACCACATGATGCGTTTAAAAACATCCGATTTCTGATGAACGGCGTTGCCTTTTGTAGTTTTGAGGTAAATATTGCTGTCGGGGAAATCTTTGAGTGCGTCGAGATATACATCATTTTCGTAGTTGAGGCAGCACTTCAATTTTCCGCATTGTCCGGCAAGTTTTTGTGGGTTGGGCGAAAGCTGCTGTACGCGTGCCGTACCGGTGGTGACGGAAGAAAAGTCGGTGAGCCAGGTAGCGCAGCAAAGCTCGCGGCCACATGAACCGATGCCGCCTAAACGCGCCGACTCCTGCCGCACGCCGATCTGGCGCATCTCTATCCTGATTTTAAACTCGTCCGCTAATACTTTGATTAGCTCACGGAAATCGACACGTTCTTCGGCAGTATAAAAAAACACCGCTTTGGTTTCGTCGCCCTGAAACTCCACATCGTTAATTTTCATGTCGAGATTGAGGTTGCGGGCTATTTTGCGCGCTTTTACCTGTACGCGGTCTTCCTGGTCAACGGCGTTGAGCCACTTTTCGATATCGGTAAGGCGTGCCCGACGGTAAACTTTTTTGATAGTATCCGCCGTAGGCTCTACATTTTTTTTGCGCATCTGCATCTTCACAATCTCACCCGTCATGGTGATGATGCCAATATCGTGACCGGGTGAAGCCTCAACAGCTACTATGTCGCCAACTTTAAGATCGGGATCGGTAGTGAGACGGAAGAAATCTTTCCGGGAGTTTTTAAAACGTACTTCCACGCAATCGAATTGGGGATGATGTTCCGGAAAACTAATATCCGCCAGCCAATCGGTGACGTCGAGTTTGCAGCAACGATGGCTGGCTACGCGGCTATTGTCGTGATATATTTGCGGTGCATGACAGCAGCCGCGCGAAAGAAATGTGTTATTGGCTTCCTGGTCTATATGTGTAGTGTCGTTATTATCCATAAAAAAATTCAATTATTAAGACCCCGCAAAACTAATCATTATTGAGCAACCGGCTGGAGCTTCTTGATCTTTAGCAGTTTTGAGATGGTGAGCGATAGGTCGAGCATGATCATTCCACCGTGCACATTACGCTCGACGTGATAGATGGCGGCGTCGAACTCTTCGACTAACTGGTTGATGTTTCCCTGGTGAACAAAAGGGGAAAAGCGTTTATAAAAATCCAGCTCTTCGCGGGTGGTACGCACCAGGTTTTCCATATCCAACCCCGTAAGCAGACAGTTTCGCAGGATGATCAATCCGGAGCGGAGGAAACTTTTTATTTTCTCACGGGTTTCTTTGCCCAGCTCCTCGCTCATTTTCAAAATGGCAGGCACGTCCACGCTATAGCAAAGGCGCATCCAATTGCGAAAGCGCTGAAAATTCTCCGAGAGTTCGTCGCCCATTTCGTGCAGCAGCATAGCCTGGGTAAAGCTGCCGTTGGCCAGGCGCGCTGCTTCGGCGGCAGTGGCCTCGTTCATTCCCAGCCGCTGGCGGCAGGCATCGTAAAGCGACTGATTGGTGATAGCCGGAATCTTTACCAGATGCAGACGCGAGAGGATGGTGGGTAAGATTTGTTCGGTTTGTTCGGCAATGAGCAAAAACAGCGTTTTATCGGGCGGCTCTTCGAGCATCTTTAGCAGGCGTGGCGCCGCCGCATGATAGAGTTTCTCCACCATCCAGATGATCATCACTTTGTACTCCGACTCGTAGCTGGTGTAGCTTAGGGTATGGATGATATTGCTACAGTCGCGGGTGTTGATGTTGGCCTGCTTCTGGTCGATGTCGATTTCGTGGTACCAGTCGTTGAGTGTAATGTAGTAGCTTTTTCTGTCGAGAAGCTGGCGCCATTCTTTGAGCACCTGGTTGCTTGAAGGATTTTTGGAATCATCCATTTTGGGTGAGGAGGCCACCGGCAAGATAAAGTGCAGGTCGGGATGGATGAGCTTGTTGTATTTGACACACGAAGGGCATTTGCCACATGAATCGCGATGCTGGAGTTTGTCGGCATCGCGGCAACTCACAAACTGCGCGTAGGCCAACGCCAGCGCCAGCTTGCCATAGCCATTATTACCATAAAACAACTGCGCATGCGCCACACGGTTGGTAGCCACGGTGCCTATGAGTTTTTCTTTGATCAGTTTCTGTCCGATGATGTCGCTAAAAAGCATCTCAATAAAATTTTTGTCAGAAAGCGGCAAAGGTAAAACTTATTCAGTCCGCAGTTCTCAGTCCGCAGTTCTCAGTCCGCAGTTCTCAGTCCGCAGTTCTCAGTCCGCAGTTCTCAGTCCGCAGTTCTCAGTCCGCAGTTCT
>SABY01000079.1 GCA_009928785.1 Clostridia bacterium
TTCCCGAATCGCTGCGCTCTCGGGATTTCGCTGCGCTCAAGTTTGTTGTTCGTTGTTTGTTGTTTGCATCCGTTTTCAGTGAGGACTGCCTACTGAAGACTGTGAACTGCCTCCTGTGGACTGCCTCCTGAGAACTGTGAGCTGAGAACTGCCAACTGAGGACTGTGAGCTGAGAACTGTGGACTGTGGACTGCCTACTGAGAACTGTCGACTGAGGACTGCCCTACTGAGAACTGTGGACTGAGAACTGCCTCCAGAGAACTTTACTTCGCTTTCGCTAAATGATCATTCATACGTAGCAAATTTTGCTTACGCAACTCAGCAAGAGGGATTTTTACCTCAGCCGAGCCACAGGCATAAGCACCCAGATCGTAGGCTTCATAAAAAAATACGAGATATTCCGGGCGAAATCCCCACAGTTGCTCATCCATTTCGACGGTAGGAACCTGCGTGAAACAATCTTCCGGGTTTTCGAAATAACGCGCGAGTAGCTCATCAACTTTCCTGATGTTTTCGTCGGATGAAAGATCAAGCACCTCATCCAAAGCGATAAAATGCCTGTTGCGAATATCGTAATTATAGGTATGAAAAGCTGTAAATCCATGCGCTCCCAAAGCGTAGCTATAGGTCTCAAGTTTCAGGCTGATGGTATCGGGGGTGCTGAGCAAAATTTCATAATCATTTTGTAGCTCAAGCTTTCCCGAAGTTTCCACTGACTCTATATAGGCAGGCACATCTTTTACCTCCATTTGCCAATAAAACCGAGCCGCAGTGTCAAGAAAGTTTTCGATGCGGCGGTTGAGTGGCTCCAGCAGTGTGTCGTCGGCGGGCTGGTCGGCCTTAAAAACCGGAAACTCGAGTTTGATAGAATAATAGGCGGTATCGCCGGTAATGATGCTTTGCTCGATGGTACTGTAGAGAATGGGATTTTCGTTGGTCTGGCGTTGGTTGCAGGCTCCGAGGGCAATCGCAAATGCAAAAAGAAGGATAGTTTGTGTTTTCATAATAATGTAATTAATTCGTTCAGGTTATTAATTTCGAGACGGATATTGCTGTTGTGGGCATTATTTTTCGGATTAAAATACACGGCGTCCATTCCCGCCTGCATTGCGCCAAGCACATCTACTTCCAGGTCGTCTCCAATCATCACACTCTGGCTTGCTTCAGCTCCGGCTTGTCGAAGCGCGTAATTGAATATTTCCGGATCGGGCTTCTTACAGCCTGCTTGCTCCGAGGTGATTACATGACTGAAATAGCCATCCAGACGACTATTTTTTAGCTTATGAAATTGCACCTCTTCAAAGCCATTGGTAATGATGCTAAGCGTGTAGCGTTGTTGCAGATAACCAAGTGTAGCATGTGCGTTAGGAAACAGCCGGGTTTTGGTAGGGCTAATGGTAACATATTCGTGGCCTATGGCCTGCGCCAGTGCCGGATCGTCGATGCCATAATCGAGCAACGTAAGCTCAAAACGCTTTGATCGCAGAAGCTCCTTTTCGATTTCTCCATTGCGATATTGTTCCCAGAGCCGGTCGTTGTGCACAAAGTATTTGCTTACAAAATCCGTAAGGCTGGCAATGCCACGGTCATTCAGCCTGAAGGTGCGGTAAATATCTTCGTACGCCTCGCGGGCGTTCGATTCAAAATCCCACAAGGTCATATCAAGATCAAAAAACAGGTGGCGATATTTGAGGCTTCCGTTATTCATCAGGCGAAAATACTACTATTAAAACAACACAACCTGCCCCCGATAGCTTAGCGTAATGGAATTCTTAATTATTTGGATTTGGCTTCCGGGATGTTAAAAATATTCAAAACCATACAACCTCTAAACAATGACCTGTTACATTGGTTATTTTAATAGATTATAAATTACTAACAAAAAAACTTTTTAACATGTTAACGACCAAAGTAAAAGACCTCAAATTTCCTGATTTACCCTACAGCTTCGACGCTTTAGAACCTTACATCGATGCGCAAACCATGGAGCTGCATTACACCAAGCACCATCGTGGTTACTACGATAAATTTTTGGCTGCCGCCAAAGGCACCGAGTACGCCGACATGGAGTTTGGGCAGTTGCTTAAACAAATAAGCAAAGCACCGGCAGGCATCCGCAACAATGGCGGCGGCTTTCTTAACCATGACCTGTTTTGGAAAGTGATGACCAACAATGGCGGCGGCGAACCTGATGGCGAAATTGGTAAAGCCATCAAGTCGGCGTTTGGTTCTTACGATCAATTTAAAGAAAAATTCAGCGATGCCGCAGCTACACGATTTGGTAGTGGTTGGGCCTGGCTCATCAAGGATGGATCAGGTAATCTGAAAATAACTTCTACCGCAAACCAGGACAGCCCGCTCATGGACGTGGCCGAACACCACGGCACGCCAATCCTGGCACTCGACGTTTGGGAGCACGCCTATTATCTGAAATATCAAAACAAACGCCCCGATTATATCTCAGCCTGGTTCAATGTGATCAACTGGGACGAAGTAAACAAAAACTATAAAAATGGTTAAAGTGTAAACCATTTCTTATGGTTTTGCGTTTTAATGCGAAACATTACTTCCGGGGCACCGGACACTTAAAAAGTAATTTTTTTTTCATAGCTCACTAATTTGGTTAATTGCAAAAGCCGCTCCCGCCCGGGACGGCTTTTGCTTTTTTAGCCCCCTGCTAATTGCCTTTTAGATCATAGCTTACCAGCGGCTCCCGTTCGATTGCCTTAAGAAACGACGAAGGCTTTACGCGCATGGTTGCCGATTTCATTTCCAATCTCAGATTATCCTGTTCGTCCACCACAATAAACTGCACGTGGCAATTGCCCTGATTCTTTTTGTACAAATCAAAAATCTGATCCACCAGCGCAGGCTCCAGATCGTCGATGGCAATGCGCAGTGTGATGCTTTGCGTTTGCCGGTCGAGGATTTCGGGTAGCAGCTTAAGGTCGGTGATGCGTATCTGAAGCTCTTCTTCGTTGCGAAAGCGCCTTTCTATGCGGGCGTAAACGAGTAGGAAAAAGCCTTCGGTAAGAAAATACTTATATTTTAGATACTCTTCCGAAAACAAGCGCAACTCGATGGTATCGTCGAAATCTTCGATTACAAAAGTTCCCCAGGGCTTGTCGTCTTTGGTAAACCGATGCGTTACCGAGGCCACCATTCCACCAAATACCAGCGGGCGGTTTTCATATTTTTTAAAATTGTCTTTGAAATCGGAAATGCGTTGCTTGCCAAAATTCTTCAGCTCCGTTCTGAACTCATCCAGCGGATGGCCGGAGATATAAAATCCGGTAACATCCTTCTCGTTGCGCAGCTTTTCGATATTAGTCCAGGGTTTGCACTCAGGCAATGGCGGGTCTTCGGCAATAATTTGTTCGTCGTCGCCAAAGAGAGAGACCTGCTGCGAATTTTTGCGCTCCTGGTATTTGGCGGCAAAGCGCAGGAGTTTCTCTATAAATATGGTGTCGTCGCTGTTTTCCTGAAAGAAAAGCTGCGCCCGGTGGGTGTTGTCGAACCCGTCGAAAGCTCCGGCACGCGCCAGCGCCTCAAAGCTACGCTTATTGACAGTTTTAAGATTGATGCGACGGACGAAGTCGAACACGCTGGTGAAAAGACCGTTTTTGTTGCGTTCCTCAATAATGCTCTCGGCTACCGAGCTGCCCAGTCCTTTTATGGCAGCCATTCCAAAACGGATGTTCCCTTTTTTATTAACAATAAAAAGCTGCTCCGACTCATTTACATCAGGCCCCAGCACTTCGATGTTCATGCGGCGCACCTCCTCGATAAATCCGGTAATTTTGGTCAGGTCGTTCAGGTTGCGACTTAGCACGGCGGCCATAAACTCGCTCGGATAATGCGCTTTGAGATACGCCATTCGGTACGAAACGTAGGCGTAGCACGTGGAGTGCGATTTGTTGAAAGCATAGTTGGCAAACTCCAGCCAGTCGTCCCATATTTTGTAGATGATCTTCAGGTCGTGGCCACGCTGTTGTGCACCTTCTACAAACTGAGGTTTCAATTTGTTAGCAATCTCTACCTTTTTCTTTCCCATTGCTTTGCGCAAATTATCTGCTTCACCTTTGGTAAATCCAGCCAATAGTTGCGAAAGCAACATCACTTGTTCCTGATAAACAGTGATGCCGTAGGTCGATTTTAAAATTTCTTCCTGTTCGGGTAGGTCGTATTCAATTTTCTCTTTGCCATGTTTGCGGCGGATAAAGTTAGGGATATAAACCATGGGGCCAGGCCGATACAACGCATTCATGGCGATCAGGTCGTCGAATTGGTTGGGCTTGAGCTGGCGCAAATGCTTTTTCATCCCTTCCGATTCAAACTGAAAAATCCCGGTTGTGTCGCCATGGCTGTAAAGCTCAAATGTTTTTTTGTCGTCGTGCGGGATGTCGTCGATGTTGATTTCTTTGTCTTTGCTTTTCCGTATGTTTTCCACCGCATCTTTAATAATCGATAGCGTCTTAAGCCCCAGAAAATCCATCTTGAGCATCCCGACCTCTTCGATATGACTTCCGTCGAATTGCGTAACCAGCAGGTTGGTGTCTTTGGCGGTGGTGAGCGGAATGTGACTGGAGAGATCGTCGCGGCTGATGATGATGCCGCAGGCATGGGTGCCGATATTACGCACGGTGCCTTCTATCTTTTCGGCGCTAATCAAAGTAGCGCGTACCAGCGGATCGTTCGACTGGGATTTTTCGCGGGCAAGCTCCGATACTTCGTGATAAGCGTCTTTAAACGTAGTCCCCGGCCTCGTGGGTATCAACTTGGCCAGCCGGTTGGCTTCACTCAGCGGAAGTTGTTTTACGCGGGCTATATCGCGGATGGCCATTTTGGGAGCCATTTTGCCAAAGGTAATGATATGTGCCACGCGCTGGTGGCCATATTTTTCTTCTACCCACCGCAGCACACGTTCGCGTCCGTCTTCGTCGAAATCGATATCGATGTCGGGCAGCGAAACACGTTCCGGGTTGAGAAAGCGCTCGAAAAGCAATCCATATTCTATCGGGTCGATATCGGTAATTTTAAGACAATACGCCACCACAGAGCCTGCTGCCGAGCCACGTCCGGGACCTACCCAAACGCCCATGCGACGTGCCTCCTGCAGAAAATCCTGGACAATGAGAAAATAGCCCGGATACCCCATCTTGCGAATGACACTTATCTCAAAGTCGATGCGCTCTTTCACTGCGGCATCCATTTCAGGATAACGTTTTTGCGCTCCCAGCATGGTGAGGTGCTGAAGGTAATCGGCTTCCAATAGGATGCGCAGCGCCCGCTCATAGCTGCCGATACGCTGATAGTTGGTTTCTTTTTGGTCTTCTTTTTTGCCTTTTTCCTCAACTTCACCTACGGCTACGTTTTCTTCTTCAACATCGTCTTTTTTTTCATCAAACAATTCCCTTAGTTTTTCTTCAGGATGCTTGGTGCGATAATCCTCCAGGGTGCCAAAAGATTCGGGAATAGGAAATTCGGGCATCATGGCGTCCCGTTTCAGATCGTATGCCTCAATGGACTCGGCTATGTGGTGGGTGTTGGCGATGGCTTCGGGCAGGTCGGCAAAAAGCTCCTGCATTTCCTGTTGTGTTTTGAAATAATACGCTTCGCTGTTAAAACCAAAACGCATCCCGCGCCCTCTGCCCACGGGGGTGCTTTGGTATTCGTTTTCTTTGATGCAAAGCAGGCTGTCGTGCAAATCCGAGTCTTCCTTTTCGAGGTAAAATATCTCGTTAGCGGCTATTATCCGTACATTGTATTTGCGTGCAAATTTTATAAGGACTGTGTTGGCACGTTCTTCTTCCGGCAAGCCATGCCGGTTGATCTGCGCATAAAAGTCGTCGCCAAATTGCTGATGCCACCACACAAAGGCCTCTTCGGCTTGTTGTTCGCCAACGTTCAGGATCAGATCATTGATTTCCGAATGAAGCCCTCCGGTGGTAGTTATCAGTTCGTCTTTGTACCGAAGTAGCACCTCCTTATCAATGCGTGGAAATCCGCCGTAGCTGCCTTCTATCCATCCAATGGAACTAAGCTGGGAGAGGTTGCGGTAGCCTTGTATATTTTTTGCCAGGAATAGTTGTTGGTGACGGCGGTCAGGGTTGTCCTTGGTGAATTTCTGTTTCAGCCGGTCTTCAACCAGATAAAGCTCGCAGCCAACTATTGCCTTGATGTTGTTCTCGTGGGCTACTTTAATAAACTGAAAAGCGCCATATAGGTTTCCCAGGTCGGTGAGCGCCATGGCTTTCATTCCCAATGAGGCGGCTTTTTGCAACAGCCCTTCGATGGAGGGGGTAGCTTGCAATACGGAAAAATAAGAATGCACGTGCAAATGAACAAATGAGGTAGCTGTTGCGGCTACATCGGGCGCGTCAGTGACGACAGCAACCGTTGGGTCAGAGCTGGCGGCAACAGTGGCAGCCAGTTGGTCGCTGATCTGCTTATTCGATTCCACCTCCAGCTCGACGGCTGCAATCGGCGCAACGTTATTTTCGCGAAAGCGTAATAATATTTGTCTGTCAATTTTTAAATGTGCTTCGTTGATGATGCCCAAACGGATGAGTTCCAGAAAGCATCGTGCGGTGGCCACCACATCTGCCACAGCATTGTGTGCTTCTTCGAAAGCCGCATCGAAGAGCTTGCTGTGAAGTTCCGAAAGGCTTGGATATTTGTAGCCTCCGCCGCGGCCACCGGGCAGTTTGCAATAGTCGGTCGAAAGCTGCATCGTATCTGCAACCGTAAGATTGGCCAGCGGGTTGTCGGGCCCGCAGCGCAAAAATTCGGCGCCGGCAATGTTGGTGTCAAAACTGATATTGTGGCCCGCGGCATGGGTACAGCGTTGCAGTGTTGCGGCAAACACATCCAGAACTTCTTGCAACGGTTTACCGTAAGTAGTGGCCATCTGGGTGGAGATGCCGTGAATTTTCTCGGCGTTGTATGGAATGTCGAATCCATCGGGACGAATGATGTAGCTTTTGGCCTCCACCAGGCTGCCGTCGTAGTCGTGCAGTTGCCAGGCAATTTGTACCATGCGTGGCCAGTTGTCGAAATCGGTAAGTGGTGCGTTGTAATTCCGTGGCCTACCGGTGGTTTCGGTATCAAAAATCAAATACATATCTTCTGATATTATTGGGAATGAAAAAACAAGGGCAGCAAAAATAACCTTTCGTGGGCTTATGCCGGGTAGCTTGTTGATAAAGTGTGCCCGCGCCAACAAAAAAAATGAAAACAAAAAAACCGGTACGAAGCCGGTTTCATTTTATTAATCTTAAAACTTTTGTCTTTTATAAAGAAGTTACAAACGACAAGGAAACAAAAGCCAAATACATTTCAATATAAAAAACCAATAACCCAAAACGGCACAAATATTTGAGAGTTGGATTTCGGGATTTATTTATCTTTTGACTTTTGACTTTTATCTTTTGACTTTTGACTTTTACCTTTTGACTTTTTTAATCTGGAATTACTCCATCTCCGCCATGATCTCGTCGGTAACTTCGAGGTTGTGAAATACATTTTGCACATCGTCATCATCCTCAAAGATATCTATCACCTTCATGATCTTACGTCCGCTTTCGGCATCCAGTTTTACGGTTTCGTGCGGGATACGCTGCAATTGAGCGTTTTCTGCTTCTATTGAGAGTTCCTCAAGTTTGCGTTGCATACGGCCAAAATCTTCCATTGAGGTGATGAGGGTGATAATTCCCTCTTCTTCGGTGATCTCTTCGGCGCCGGCATCTATCACTTCCAGCTCAAAGCTATCCATGTCGAAATTTTCATTTTTAGGGATTTCAAAAACGCCCTTTCTTTCAAACAGGAAACTCAGCGAGCCGAGCGTTCCCAGGCTGCCGCCATATTTGTTAAAGATAGCGCGCACATTGCTAACGGTGCGCTGTTGGTTGTCGGTGGTGCACTCCACATACACCGCTATGCCGTTGGGCAGATAGCCTTCAAAAGTTTGCTCTGAAAAAGCAGCGGCGTCTTTTTCTTTGCCTTTGTTGATGGCTCGTTCGATGGTGTCTTTGGGCATGCTGGCTCCTTTGGCGTTGGAGATGGCCATGCGAAGGCGGGGGTTGCCTTCCGGATCGAAACCGCCTTCTTTTACCGCGACGGTAATTTCTTTGATGACCTTAGAGAAAACTTTGGAACGCTTAGAGTCGAGCGCGCCTTTTTTGCGTTTAATGGTTGACCATTTACTGTGTCCTGACATATTGAGTCTTTATTTTTTTGATTTAAAAATTGGAGGTAAAAGTACTATAATTTCATTTTTTGCCGACAGCAATAACCAAAAAAAAGCCGCCTGTATTTATCGGCGGCTTCAGGAAAGCGATGATTTTTATAAAAAAAGTATTTTAAAAATTGACCAGCGTTATGCCGATGGCAAAAGGATAAAGCTCAGGGCCACGGCCATCTTTGAAGAGGCTGTTGAGCGAGTAGCTGGCGTAAAGGTTTACGATTCCCCAGCCGGCGCGCACGGTGGCATCGTAGCGGAAGGGACGCAGATAGAAGTCGTCGCGTTGTTTGGGTTTTTGGCGCCCATTGTCAAAATAGAGCATCTTGGTGTGTGTGGCATAGCGCCAGCCCATCACCATGCCCGCTGCTACATGAAAACTGTTGCGCCGCGAGAAGCGGTTGCTCTGATATTCGAATAGCACCGGCAACGTAAGATAATTAGCTACCAGCTTGCTTTTGCGCCAGTCGCGGCTATTGTCGGGGTAGCCCGCGATGGTAGGTTCATCATCCTCCAACACGATGTTGTCCTCGAAACGATAATTGTTCCAGCGCAACCCCAGCCCCGTCAGCACGCCAAACTTGTTGTCGTAGAGGTTAAAATTCTGCTCGAAGAAGTTAATATTTACTTCGATAGATTTTTCATATTTCAGATTCAAAAAATCATATTCCCCTTTGATGTCGGTGTTGAAGTCGTCGGTAACGTAACCATTTACGCCCAGCTCAAAGCCGGCCCAGTGTCCATTAAACTTATGTGTGCGGTTGCGCTCCCATTTTACGTTCCCACAATCATCCACAATAAGATTGTGCCCGCCAATGGAAACTTTGGTGGAATCGCCGTCGGTTACTTCCACGATCACGCTGCCGGCTTTAACAATGGTTTTGTTGTCTTCTTTCCAGGATTTTACGTTCATTTCTTCGTCGTCATTTTCTATCACGGTAGGATTTCCGGAGAGGTCGATGTCGCCTGCACCGCTGGTGGTAGATATCACTTTACCTGAAGCATTCAAACGGATATGGGCGGCGCCACTGGCATCGGCGGTGGCATCGGTAGCCTGTAGTTTTGATGCTTTTACGTCGGCAGCGCCACTGGCCTCAAACACAAGCTCTCTGGCCACGCCCGAAAGCTCAATCTCCGAAGCTCCCGAAGCATCTATCGACACAATGTCCATATCAATGTTGAGCCTGGCATCAGTAGCGCCGCTGGTAGTAATAGTGAGCACCTGCCCGCGAAGCGTATTCTCACCTACCAACGTGGATGCGCCGCTCAACTCGATAAACTCGATGGTGGGAGAGGAGGCATAAATGTTGAGTTTGGTGGAATTTCTTATTTGTTTGGAACTAATCGTAAGTACCTCGTTGGTTACTTCGGTAGTGATTTGATCTAGTAGATTTTCGTCGGCTTCTATGGTCAGTGTGGTGGCATCCTGCTGGGTGAGGAAAACATCGAAAGTTCCACTAACCTTTATTTTGATAAAAGGCGTGATAATGCGTTCCTGTTTTACCACGTTTTTGTTGCCTTTGGTTCCTTGCGCTTTGGCAATTCCGGGAGCCATCAGGGCAAGTGCCACTATCAGGCATGTCATCTGCAATTTGTGTATCGTCTTCATGTTTTTAGTTTTTAAATGAGAAATTTTTAAATTAATATTTCCAATTTCTTATTGATGAAATTTAGTCCTACGACGCTGTGGCCACAGGAAAAGTTACATTACATTTTTTCAATGAAGGAATTTTAAATTTTAAATTTTGAATTCCGGCTACAACGGGGACGACATCATTAAAAAGATAAAAGAAAAGTATGCTCCATGCCTCAAACCAAAATTATTATTAAAATATTTGTCAAACGTATTAATTTAAAATTATATCTTTGCAATATCATTTTAATATCATTATTCATTTTAAAAATTCCTGACGATGAAAAAAGAAGAAAAAAGTTATTCGGCAATATCTGGCTATCCCATGGTATTGCTAACGCTCTTGCTGATTGGTGTACCCATTGTTTTCCTGGTCACACTCAAATTACCCTGGCTTATCGCTATCGATATCCTGGCGCTGTTGCTCATTCCCGGCTTTGCCATTGTTAATCCCAACGAATCGAAGGTGTTGGTGCTTTTTGGCGCTTATCAGGGAACCATCAAGAAAAACGGTTTCTTTTGGGTAAACCCATTTTTTACAAAAGACAAAATTTCGTTGCGTGCCCGCAATCTCGACAGTGAGCCTATAAAGGTTAACGACAAACTGGGCAACCCGATCATGATCGGCATTGTACTGGTATGGAAAGTTGAAGATACTTTTAAGGCAGCATTCGAGGTAGATCATTACGAGCATTTTGTGGAGATTCAAACAGAGGCTGCGATGCGTAAGCTGGCCGGCCATTATCCTTACGATAATTTTGATGACGCAGGTGCCGACGTTACATTGCGTTCGGGCGGCGAGGAGGTAAATCATGCCCTCGAAGTGGAGATTACCGAGCGGCTTGCCATTGCCGGCATCCATGTGCACGAAGCGCGTATCAGCTATCTGGCTTATGCCAGCGAAATAGCAAGCGCCATGTTACGCCGTCAGCAGGCTACGGCTATTGTGGCCGCCCGCTTCAAAATTGTAGAAGGCGCGGTAAGTATGGTAGAGATGGCGCTGGATGAATTATCGAAAAAAGAAATTGTAGAACTCGACGAAGACAAAAAAGCCGTCATGGTGAGCAACCTGATGGTGGTGCTATGCTCCGACCGGGACGCGGCTCCGGTGATTAATACCGGCACGCTGCATCAATAGACGGTAGAGGTTAGAGGTTAGAAGAATGTGTAGGGATTTGTTTTTTAAATTTTTCCTAAGCATACAAATAGCCTTCTCGATGATTGTCCATAGAAAGAGATTGCCCTAATTTATTTAAAATACAATTTAAGAAAATGGCCAAAAAGAAAACATTTGTGTTGCGGCTTACGCCGGAGATGTACGAACGGCTGGAGAAATGGGCTGCCGACGAATTTCGAAGCGCAAATGGCCAGATAGAATGGATTCTCGATCAGGCATTGAAGAAAGCCGGGAGAGGTGCCCTTGCCCAAGATACTGAGCCGCCGGAGGAGGAAGGGTAGGAGCAGTGCGCAGTTTTCAGGGTAATCGAATGCTTGTTAATCGTTAATTGTTAATCGTTGATTGTAATTGTTAATCGTAAATTGTTAATCGTAAATTGTTAATTGTTAATCGTTAATCGTAAATTGTTAATCGTTAATCGTTGATCGTCCTTCTTAAATCAAAAATTCCCTTTCATTTGTAAAATGAAAAAACAAAACCATTTTTTTAGTGATGGCATTTGCCTGATGCTAAAGTTTTGGTTTTATAAATTTTAATAAACCAATGGCGACACACAACCATATTTTATTGAGCCACGGCAGTGGTGGAAGGCTCTCGCACGAACTTATCGGAAAGGTTTTCGTAAAGCACTTTGCAAATCCCTTTTTGCACGCCCAGACCGATTCATCCGTTTTCGATACACAGCAGGGGCAAATGGCTTTTACCACCGATTCGTACGTGGTGGATCCCATATTTTTTGCCGGTGGGAACATAGGCAAACTGGCGGTGTGTGGCACCGTCAACGATCTGGCAGTGTCAGGAGCCGAGCCACTTTATCTGAGCTGCGGCTTCATCATCGAAGAAGGTTTGCCACTGGCCGATTTGGAGAAAATTGTAGCGTCGATGGCAGCCGAAGCTGCTGCTGCCGGCGTTTCCATCATCACCGGCGACACCAAAGTAGTAAACCGTGGAAAATGCGACAAGCTGTTTATCAATACCGCCGGCATAGGGCGACTGCCTGACGACTGCCGCCATATTGGTTATGGAAATACTATTGTGGCGGGCGATCAGATTATTATTAGCGGCAGCATGGGCGACCACGGCATCGCCATACTGGCGGCGCGCGAAGATTTGAGCTTCCGCTCACAGGCTGTCTCCGACTGCGCATCGCTTAACGGGCTTATCGCTTCGGTACTTTATGCTCCCGCCAAAATCCGGTTTATGCGCGATGCCACCCGCGGCGGACTGGCTACCGTGCTGTGCGAGCTGGCCGAAGGACACAAAACAGGCATCCGCATCAGCGAAGAAAAAATCCCTGTGAAGGAGCTGGTGAAAGGTGCCTGCGAAGTTTTTGGTTTCGATCCGCTCTATCTGGCCAACGAAGGCAAGGTGGTGATGGTGGTAGCCGAAGATGCTGCACAAGATGTATTGCAAAAATTGCGCGCTCATTCGCTTGGCGCTGAAGCAGCCATCATCGGTTCCGTTACCGCCGACCATCCCGGCAAGGTGTTGATGGATACTGCCGTGGGCGGCACCCGATTGCTCGATATGCTGGCCGGAGAGATGCTGCCGCGTATCTGTTGATAAGGATTTATCAGGATAGGAGGATTTTCAGGATGAAAAAACATAGAATAAAAGAATACGGGATAAAAAATAAGAAGGATGAAGAAATATGATGATGTGACCTATAAAATTAATGGGTGCGCTATGAAAGTTCACAACACATTGGGCAATGGATTTCAGGAGGTTATTTATCAGCGTTGTTTGGCTATTGAATTAGAAAGAGCCGGCTTAAGTTTCGTTCGTGAGATTAGCCAGGATATCTATTATGACGGAACAAAAGTGGGCACCCGAAGGGCTGACTTCATCATCGAAAATGAAATAATTGTGGAAATAAAAGCGGTGATTAATCTGGAAGATGTGCATCTGGCTCAGGCTAAAAATTATTTGACTGCTTACGACAAGCCGATTGGGTTACTCATAAATTTCGGTTCTAATAGCCTGCAATTCAAAAAGGTTTTTAATAAAAAGTACAACCCTATTCCGGTTAATCCGGTTAATCCGGCTAATCCGGCTAATCCAAAAATCCTATAAATCCTGATTCAGACAATGGGTGGGAAGGTGTTCTTTCTTCAAGAATTCTACTATTCATAGAATTAATAAACGATCAATCATGCATGAATTTTCAATTGCAGTCAACATTGTGGATATAGCCGTGGAACATGCCGAAAAGGCCAATGCCCGGCGCGTTAACGAGGTAGAACTTGAGATTGGGGAGCTGTCGGGAGTGGTTTACGAGGCCATGGAAACCGCCATGGAGGCTGCCATAAAAGATACCTTGCTCGAAGGTGCGGAAGTGAAAATTATCCGCATCGCGGGGCGTGGCCATTGCAGTGACTGCGGCAAAGAGTTTGGGCTTGCCAACCTTTTCGATCCCTGCCCCGAGTGCGGCGCCTTTAATCCCGAAGTATTGGCCGGAAAGGAATTACGAATAAAATCCATTAACGTGGATTGATTTTCGGGTATTCGTTAATCGTTAATCGTTATTCGTTAATTGTTAATCATTAATTGTTAATCGTTAATTGTTAATCGTGATTCGTTCATTGTTAATTTTCATTCGTAACTTTTCGATACTTTTGTCGTTGTCTTTTTTGATTTTAAAAATCTAAAACCTACAATACTATGTGCGGAACCTGCGGCTGCGGCCACGACGACGAACCTGTAAAAATCCTGAAACCGGGCGAAGAAACCCACGCCCATTCTTACCAGCATTCGCATCCTCATACGCATGATGATGAGGGGCATACCCACACGCATCCTCATCAATACACCCACGCGCATGACGACGGAAATGAAACGCATCAACACGATCATGCTGATGAGCATCATAGCCATCCGCAAGATCACCACCACCATCACGACGGTGAGCATGCACACGATCATTCACACGATCATCCGCATGTGCATGATCACGCCCATGCGCACAGCCGACAAATAGCCGTTGAGCAAGATGCACTTCAGCAAAACGACAGGATGGCGCAGCGCAACCGCGGCTACTTTGAAGGCAAAGGACTGCTGGTGCTCAATTTGGTTAGCTCGCCGGGGTCGGGAAAAACTTCGCTGCTCGAAAAAACCATCGCCCGGCTCAAAGGGAAAGCCAACATCTATGTAATAGAAGGCGACCAGCAAACCCTCAACGATGCCAACCGTATAAAGCAGGCGGGTGCACCGGTGGTGCAGATTAATACCGGCAACGGCTGCCATCTGGATGCCGACATGGTGAACAAAGCCGTGAAGCGCCTCGACATAAAAACCGATGGAATCCTGATGATCGAAAATGTGGGTAATCTGGTATGTCCCGCATTGTTCGACCTGGGCGAAGCACAGCGCGTGGTAGTCATCAGCGTTACCGAAGGCGACGACAAGCCGCTGAAATATCCTACCATGTTCGAGACCTCCAACGTTTGTGTTATCAACAAAACCGATCTGTTGCCTTACGTGGATTTTGATGTGAAGAAAACGCGCGAATATGCTTTGCGTGTAAACCCGCAGTTGAAGTTTTTTGAGCTTTCGGTAAAAACCGAAGAAGGCATGGATGCCTGGATGGAATGGCTGCTCAAGGCTCGGCAGGAAATACAATCCTAATCTGTTTTGCAAATTTTAAACATTCACCGTCGCAGCACTGTTATTCACATCATAACTTCTAAAACTCGTTGTAATGAAAAAGAATATGGGAATAGCCGACCGCGTGTTGCGCATCATCATCGCCATCGTAATAGGAGCCTTGTTTTTTACCGGATATCTTTACGACTGGTGGGGCATTGTACTCTTGGTGCTGGCCATCATTTTTGTAATCACCAGCTTTGTGGGTTTCTGCCCGGCCTATCGAATTCTGGGTATTAAAACCTGCGCCCGCAATCCTGAAAAATAGACTAGGGCTTTATGGTCCTACGCTTATTCCCGATGGAGGAGAAATATTTGGTGTGGAGTGATTTTTTCTTGCTATTTCAGTTTTATATTACAGTTTGAACACCTGAGCACCACGCTGGCATCGTTGGGTTTATCGCCAATTTCTTTTTTAAAAGTAGCGTTTCCTTCCACCGCGGCTCGCTTGGTTTCGACTGGAATCAGCGGGTTGCCGCCTTCAAAAGTGGTAAATTCGACATTTGCATCCAGCAAATAGCTCAAATCATCCAGGCTTAGACTGTAAATAATGTACTCCCCGTCGAGAGCGAGTTTTTTAAACTCGGGATCAATTTTTAAAATCTTAACCTTCCCGCTTTTGTTTTTCAGATCGAGCGTAGTAAGTAGCTCACCGATTTCGATATGGCTAAATTTGGTGGTTCCCGACGGCGAGTGAACGGTGCCGATGGACATGAAATCGATCTTAGAATTGATCGGCAAACCAGAGCACAAATCTAATCGTTTCCGGCGCAACTTGTTCTCCACACGCTTCCACACCTTTTCTTTGCCGTCGAAGGTTTCGCTACGGCTTTCTGTCTGTGTTTTTAGAAAGTTTTCAAATTTATCGTGCATCTTTTGTAGGTATTAATTTTTCCTTTAGTAATTGCTTTGCCCGCTGGTACTGCGATTTGGAAGTGGATTCAGAGATTTTCAGCATGTCGGCAATTTCTTTGTGTTTGTAATTTTCGATCAGATAAAGGTTGAAAATGATTCTGCTTCCTACAGGCAATTCAGCTATGGCTTCGTTAACTGCCTCCGCATCGGGTTCAAATGGAAGCTCTTCGGTTTCATCCGCAATTGCAATATTTTCGGGCAGGTCGTCAAAGTGTATCTTTTTTCGTTTTAAAAAATTCAGGCACTCGTTGATGGTAATCGTTTTGAGCCATCCTCCAAATTTGCGCTCGTCTTTTAGTTTGTCGATTCGTGTAAAAGCGATCACAAAGGCATCCTGAAGTATATCTTCTGCATCCTCGATGCTTACCACAAGTCTATTGCAAATTGCAAACATCGCATCGGCGTAAGCGAGGTACAATCTGTGTTGCGCCGATTTATCTCTTTTGCGGCAGCGATTTACTAAATCGACGATATTTTCTGTTTCAGCCAATTTCAAAACCCACAACCTTTCTGTAATGTAAGACCGGTAAAAGTAGAAAAGGACGGAATCAAACGCACAAATATTTCAGATTCTAAAAGATAAAAAAGGAAAGAAACAGGAAAAGCAATTTTTTTTATGGTCATTAAAAATTAAACGCTACTTTTGCCGCCCCGAACCAAAAAAACGGGAAACAAAAAGTTCTTTTTGTATTAAGAATGGCGAGGTAGCTCAGCTGGTTAGAGCGCAGCACTCATAATGCTGAGGTCGAGGGTTCGAGTCCCTCCCTCGCTACAAAACAAAAAACCCGATGCTCATTGGCATCGGGTTTTTTTTGTGCACTTTCGGAAACGTTCTCCCAACATCGGTGCCTATTGCGAAACTATGTCGGCCCATTGGATTTGTATTGGAAACGGGTTATCACCCACTGGTATCGAGAGCGATCCGCTGGAGCCTTTCAAGTATTCGGAGCCTTTTGCTACACTGATCTCATACTCGTAATTGAGGGTTCGGTTGGCGTGGGGGTAAATGGTAGCGTACATCCCTACCGAGTCGAGCAGCTCAAATACGTTGCCCTGCGCTTCCCACGGTGTTCGTGAGGGGCTTACATAGATTAAAGTATTACCCGGAACGTAGTACCAGATTTTCACGCTATCAGGATCGCCAAAAACACTTAGCCGATATTTTACATTGTAACCATCGAGAGGAGGGGGATCGGGTGTCGGATCGGGATCGTCGCCCCCGCAGCCTATCGCAAAAAGAATTCCTGTAAGAAAGCTGATCAACAAAATGTTTCTTTTCATCGCTGGTGATTGTTTTGGTAATGCTGACAAAAGTAATTTTTTCGTGCAAAACCCGCAGCAAAAGATTTGCCCCGCCATGCTCTCAGCACCCTGCGCCTCGCGTTTCCTTATCTTTGCGACCCAAATGACTACACCTGGCATAATCAACCTGGGCATCCTCTCGCACGTGGACGCCGGAAAAACCACTACCTCAGAGCATATCTTTTTTCTGGGCGGAACCGTTGCCGCTGTTGGCGACGTGAACAAAGGCACTACCCTCACCGATAGTATGGAGGTGGAGCGGCGACGGGGCGTATCAGTTCGTTCTGCTTATGACAGGCTGCTGTGGGAAGGGCAGCGCATCAATCTTATCGACACACCCGGCCACGCCGACTTCTCTGCCGAGGTGGAGCGCGCATTGCAAATTCTCGATGGCGCCATTCTGGTCATTTCGGCAGTGGAAGGCTTGCAGGCACACACTTTTGCGTTGTGGCATGCCCTTAAAAGTCGCGACATTCCCGTTATTTTTTTTATTAATAAAACGGATCGTGCCGGCGCTAATTTTGAAAAGGTGCTTCAGCAGATACAATCTGAACTGGGAGTTGCGGTAGCACCACTCACCGTTCCCGTCGGTCAGGGTGAAGATGCAGTGATGATAAAAAGTGTATTTGATGAAAAGCAACCTACTGCCGAAGGCTTTAGAAAACTTACGCTTGAAAATTTGGCTGACTACGACAATGATATTTTAGAAATTTATCTTGCAGAAAAGTCTCTGGAAGAATCTGTTGTCCATCACCATCTGCAGCGTCAAGTGACGGCGCGCACGCTTTTTCCGGTGTTGGCCGGTGCCGCCAAATGGGGCCACGGCATAGCAGAACTACTCGATGCAGTGGTTCGGTTTATTCCGCCAACCATCGACACCGCCACCACTTTGTCGGCCATTGTTTTTAAAGTAGAATTCGATAATACGCTTGGACACTTGGCGCATGTGCGGCTGTTCGATGGTAGCCTCAGGGTGCGCGACAAAGTATGGAACCACACCCGACAGCTCGAAGAAAAGGTTGCCCAAATCAAGCGACGTGTCAATGGCCGGCTGATTGATGAAACATTTCTAAGTTGTGGGGATATCGGAATTGTAAGTGGCTTTGCGCAAGCCCGCATTGGCGATATTTTGGGCGACGATCATGCGGTGCCTGCAACGGCGCAGGTAATGCAGCCCGTGCTTACAGTGCAGGTGCTGCCCAATGATCCTGCGCAGTTTGCAGCACTCGCTGCAGCCCTCACCCAGCTCAACCGCGAAGACCCACGGCTGGCGCTGAAATGGTACAAAACCGAACATGAATTGCATGTGCAACTTATGGGCAAAATCCAGATGGAGATTTTGGCGGAGACGCTGCTGAGCCAATACGGGCTGCAGGTGCAGTTTGGCGCTCCATCCATCATTTACAAAGAAACACCTGCCGTCAGCGCTTATGGATTTGCCAATTACACCATGCCCAAGCCCTGCTGGGCGGTGGTGAAGTTTTTGGTTGAGCCTGCCCTTGCCGGATCGGGGATAACCTACACATCCATAGTTAGTGTGGATAAAATCCGGCAGAAATACCAAAATGAGATCGCCGGCATTATTGCCAAGTCGCTGGAGCAGGGAATCAGAGGCTGGGAAGTGACGGATGTAAAAATTACTTTGGTGGGTGGCGAAGACCATGAGATGCACTCGCGCCCCGGCGATTTTATCATCGCCACGCCCATGGCACTAATGGACGCGCTCACCAAATCGGATACGAAACTTTTAGAGCCTGTGTTTGATTTTACGATAACTGCCGCCGAATCTCTACTGGGAAAAGTTGCCTCCGATCTGCATCAGATGCGCGCTATCTTCGATTCACCTACCTTTTCCGGAGAAACATTTTCCATGCATGGAACGGTTCCTGCCGCTACCTCCACCGATTATGCAGCACGGCTGGCGTCGCTTTCGGGCGGCCTGGGTCAGTTGCGGCTATCGTTGCGTGGCTATCAGGCTTGTCCGCCGGGCGAAGGTGTGAGCCGTTCCTACAAAGGCGTTAATCCGCTCAACCGAAGCCAGTGGATTCTGCACGCTCGCGGCGCCTTCCGAGCCGACGAGAGAAGGATGTAGAGGGAAAGAGGGTAGAGGTTAGAAGATGGGAGTTAGAGGTTAGAAAGTAGAAAGTAGAAAGTAGAAAGTAGAAAGTAGAAAGTAGAAAGTAGAAAGTAGAAAGTAGAAAGTAGAAAGTAGAGAGTAGAGAGTAGAAAGTAGAAAGTAGAAAGTAGAAAGTAGAAAGTAGAAAGTAGAGAGTAGAAAGTAGAAAGTAGAGAGTAGAGAGTAGAAAGTAGAAAGTAGTAAATAGAACATAGTTCATAACCTGCAGGCGAAAGGACATTTCCCAGTAAACATTGCCTGGCCACTTTTTTAAATACTCCCGAAGAGAGGGCAAAGCTACGAACACCTAGCTCCCGGTTCTTTTTTATTTCATTATTCGATATTCAAAATTCTGCGGTTCGATATTCAAAAAATTAAAGAGGAATATCGAACACCGAACACCGAATCTCGAATGTAG